>JACDBM010000309.1 GCA_013694945.1 Chthoniobacterales bacterium | reverse complement strand
CTTGCCGGCGCTCTCGGAGTCGCGACGTGGACGCTATTACAGGCGGATGCCGATTGGCGCTGGATGGACGAGCGCCACGACAGCCCTTGGTACCCGACGATGCGACTCTTCCGGCAGAAACGGGCGGACGACTGGAGAGAGGTAATCGAGAGAGTAGCGGTAGAACTTCAACGCCTTGCGGCAGAGCACCGGCAGCGGAGTCCTGATTCAACTCGAGGCTGAAACAGATTGACCGCTTTTCTTCCCCTGCGGGAGATCTGGGTCCAAAAACCCGAGCATATGTGCGCGCTTGATCACGCGGGTGCCGGCCTGCTTTTGCAACTCCGCGATCTGCCGGTGGAATGATTCCATTTTGGTCCAATGCACCTTGGGCCGAAAATGATGCTCCGCGTGATAACCGTTGCAGAAAAAAAGCCAGTTGTAGAGCTTACCGTAACTGCTGACGCCCCACGCAATCGGTTTATCGGGGTCCGCACCGTAGTGCCGGAAGTAGCCGTTCAAGTAGCTGAAGCAATGGCCGAGGTAGAAGAACGGCAGAAGGAAGAAAATCACGTAGCGCCAGTTCAATAGAAATAATGAAGAGCGTCGTCGCGAAGGCGACGAGCTCAATGTTGCCCCAGAGCAGTTCGCTCTTGCCGCGCTTCCGGAGTTCGCGCGCGCTCGCGGCAGGGTTGTCGCGGAAAAAACTCAGGAAAACGTAGCTCCACGGGTTCTCCGGTTCACCATCGTGACCGTGCCGGTAAATGGAGAGCCAATCGATCGTCTCGCCGGTTTCATCGGGCCGGTCGGAGTTGCCCTTATGATGCTGCATGTGAACGACGTCATAATAAGTTTGCGAGAAGCAGCAGGCGATTGATTCGGCGATGCCAAAGAGCCGATTCAGCAGCGGCGAGCGGAAGAAGGGATTATGAATGAAGTTGTGAGCACGCCGTTAATGTTCGCGTTGATCATGAGCGCATGAGGAGACCAATAACGAGCATAATCCAGAGCGGGGTGTACTCGTAGAGGAAGAACATCGCGAAGAAGAACGCCAGGTGAAAAAGGCCCGCGAGAACGGGCAAGGTGTCCCCCGCGTGTAGGCAAAGACTGTCGAGGCAGTGTTTTGACGCGTTCTACTCGGACGGGTTCGGGATTCATTTAGCGCTGGCTGCCATCATGACGGGAGGGCAAGACGCTCGCAAGTCGGCCTGCGTTCTTGCCGCGATGCGATCGTTAAGCAGGGACGTTCGCAGCAGCGCGCACCGGCTCTGCTGTGCCGTGTCAAGGTCTCCGAGTGGAGCGAGACACAGAACGAGGATGCCGGTATTCAACTCTGCTTTAGGTTGAAGCATTCGGGCGATTGCTTCTCAAAAAACTTTCGATGAGGCACACGGGATGATTCCGCCGGGAAAGCTTCGGTTTCACGGTTCGCAGCGAATGATCTGCCGCGATTAGCGAAATTCTCGAGCGATAAATGGAGGCAAAGAGCGGTTCCCCGTGAGGCAAGTCGCCGAAAAAAATGGTCAGGGCATGTAAAATGTCGTTGACCATGAGCCCCAATTATAGCAATTCTCATAACCATAAGAGATTCCGCCATTCAGTGCGTGCTGCGCGGGCAGAATTTGACGCGGATCTCTGCAGAATGTTGGTCGGTTGTTGGTTCAGGTTAGTTAGTCTCCATGTTTGGCGGAGGCGACAGAGGTTCTGTCGCCTCCGTTTTTTTTCGATTTCCGTGAGAGGGATCTTCCGCGGCAGCCATGCGCTTCCCCTTGGCTGTTGATTCCCGGGCGCGCGTATTCCGTCCACATTGCACCGATTTACACGGATAACTCCTGCTCTTTCTCCTCTTTTTGCCCTTGCGCGCGGCCAAACTTGTCGATGACCGCAGCCATGCTTTGGGCTGGCAATTGACGCCACCGTGATTTGCCCGCGGCTGATCATTGCCTCTCAGGAGAAGCCGCCGCACTGTGAGCCAGCTGTAATCAAGCACTTCTGCGGGGAAAGGCTTGCCTGTGCCAATCTGCGATTGCCAATGACTCGCTGCCGCGCCTACCTTAGCGCCCCTTTCATCCCACGTTCCTATGTACGCCCTCCAACCCGAGATGAAGGTCTTCAGTGGCTCCGCCAATATGGATTTGGCCCGCAAGATCTGCGATGCCATCGGGACTCCGCTGGGGCAGGCGACAATCAGCTCCTTCCCCGATGGCGAGACTTATGTGCGCATCGAGGAAAACATCCGCGGGCGCGATGTTTTTATCATTCAGCCGACCTGTCCGCCCACCAATCAGCACCTGATGGAGTTACTCATCATGGTGGATGCAGCTCGTCGCGCGAGCGCAGACCGGATCACGGCTGTGATTCCTTTTTTTGGCTATGCGCGTCAGGATCGCAAAGATCAGCCCCGCGTGCCAATCACTGCCAAGCTGGTGGCGAATCTCCTGCACGCGGCCGGCGTCAGCCGGGTGCTCACGATGGATCTGCACGCACAGCAGGTGCAGGGATTCTTCGATATTCCGGTCGATCACCTCTATTCGATGCCCGTCCTGATCAAGTACCTGCGGACTCGCCTGACAAGGAAGACCGTGGTGGTCTCTCCCGATCTTGGAGGGCTCAAAATGGCTTCCGCCTATTCGCAGGCGCTCGGGACAAACCTCGCGATCGTGGCGAAGCAGCGCAAAACTGCAACGGAAACCGAGGCACTTTACGTCATTGGCGAGGTGGACGGCTGCGATGTTCTCCTGGTGGATGACCTGACGGAGACCGCCGGCACACTCACCTCAGCGGCTGGGATGCTGAAGGAACGCGGTGCCCTCAACATTTATGCGGGCGTGGCCCATGCGGTTCTGGTCGATCTTGCGATCCAGCGGTTGCAAAATTCCCGGATCGAAGAATTAATAACGACCAACAGCACGCCCGTGCGCATGGTGGAAGGGTTTAAGACGACCGTGCTTTGCGTCTCCGAGCTTCTCGGAGAGGGTATCAAGCGGATTCACAATGACGAATCCGTCTCGTCGTTGTTCAAGATCGATGGAAGCAGCAAGTAGGATTTCAACATGGCAAAACAGGTCAAACTCATAGCAGAACGGCGGACAGCGATTGGTCGCTCCGCGGTTCGCAAACTCAAAGCAAGCGGCGCGGTGCCGGCGATCATCTACGGCGCAAAAGATAAACCCGAAGCGTTGCAAGTCTCGAAGCGCGATATCGGTACTATCCTGAGCCACGCCTCCGGCGAGAACATTCTTGTCGAGCTTGAAATCGCCGGGAGCGCGAACCGCCTTGCGCTCCTGCAGGAGGTGCAGCATGCGCCGATTGGTGGTGATGTCCTCCATGTTGATTTTCACGCTGTCTCCATGGATGAGACGATCGAAGCCGATGTGCCGCTCGAGCCGACTGGGACCGCAAACGGCGTGAAGAATTTCGGGGGTCTGCTTGAGCAAAGCCTGCGTTCACTTTCGATCGAATGTCTTCCGCGCGATCTTCCGGATGTGATCTCCGTCGATGTTTCCGCCTTGAACATTGGGGACGCGATTCACGTGCGTGAGATCCCGCTTCCTTCCGGCGTCACAACGCGTATGCCACCGGATCTGACGGCGATTTCTGTTCTTCCTCCGACTGTCGAAGAGGAGCCTGTGGCAGGCGCCGTCGAAGCTCCGACGGCTCCGGAAGTCATCAAAGAGAAGAAAGAAGAGCCGGAGGCTGCTGCTCCGGGAGCGAAAGACCAGAAGAAGTAGGGCTTGGGCCTGTTTTTCTGCGCCTACTGAACGCTTGCACGGAGACGCAGCCGGCATTCGCTTGGTCGTCGGTCTCGGGAATCCCGGACCCGAATACGAGCGCACCCGCCATAACATTGGCTTTGCGGTTCTCGACCGCCTCGCCGACGAGGCCAAAATTGAGTGGCAGCGCAAGCAAAGTTGGGGCGTTTTTTGGGCAAAGGCCGGAGAGACGCTTCTGGTTAAACCAATGACCTACATGAATCGCAGCGGAGGACCGCTGGGCGCGGTCGCGCAGTTCTATAAGATAGCTCCCGAAGAGTTCCTGGCCGTATTCGACGACATGGCGCTGGAGCTCGGTCGACTCCGAATCCGGGTCGGAGGTAGTGCCGGTGGCCACAATGGAATGGAATCCATCATAACCACTTTTGGCACGGAGAAGATTTCGCGGCTTCGTGTCGGGATTGGAGGGGCCCCGGGCGCTGGCGCAACCGATTATGTGCTCGGCCGTTTCTTCGCAGAGGAGCAACCGATCGTCGAAACCACGATTCAACGCGCCGCTGGAGCAGTCAAATGGGCGATTGACAAAGGAGTCGTTTCCGCGATGAACACCTTCAACAAAAATTCAGAAGCATGAAGAATCGTTACGAAGCCTTGCTCGTGCTGAACACGACCGGCAAAGAAGACACCGTAAGAGATATTGTGGAACGCCTGGAGACCGAATTCCAAAAAGAGGGTGCCGAGATCGAGCAGGTTCAGAAGATGGACAAACGGCAGTTCTCTTACGCGGCGGGCGATCTGGATGCCGGGCACTTCGTGAACTTCATTTTCCACGCGGACTCGCAGCTCATCACGAAGCTGCGCTCGAAGTTCAAACTCGACGCGGAAGTTTATCGCCAGCATTACCAGCGCCTCCGTCCAAAAGCCCAGCCGCGGGCGAAAAAGTTGGCCGACTCGAAGTAGTTTCGCTACAACGGGCGAATGGCCAGTTTCAATAAAGTTATCCTGCTCGGAAACCTGACGCGCGACCCGGAGGTGCGCTATACACCGAAGGGAAGTGCTGTTTGCGACCTCGGTCTTGCCGTTAACCGACAGTATAGCCTCGACAATGGCGAGAAGCGCGAAGAGGTCACCTACGTCGATGTAGTGCTCTGGGCGAGACTGGCGGAAATCGCCGGTGAGTACTTAAAGAAGGGCCGTCCAGTTTTCATTGAAGGGCGTTTGCAGCTCGACAGCTGGGACGATAAACAGAGCGGGCAGAAACGCTCAAAACTGCGCGTGGTGGGCGAGACGATGCAGTTGCTCGGGAGCCGGCCCAGCGCCGCCACTGGCGGGGAAGGGGAAGAAAGCGTGGGAAGCGGGAGCAGCTACTCGAAGAGCAGCAGTAAATCGATGTCTCCGCCGCCTCGCCCATCCCCCTCGGAGCCTGACGACGACGAGATTCCGTTCTGAATGCCGTAGCGAGTCAAGGCTTTTGACGCGAAGCACGTGAGGGTCGTATAATGCACGTATCGACGAAGCAGAAGGTCACCCTCACGATTGACCGCGATGCGATCGCTCGAGCCAAGGTTTTCGCGAAGAGAGAAAAAGCCGCTTTGTCGCAACTCGTTGAACAACAATTCAATCGGCTTGAGCGTGAATCATTCACTCGCAAATGGCGCGGGAAGTTTAAAGTGCGGGCGCCGAATCCAGCGGGCCCACGCCTCAATTATCTTCTGCAGAAATACGTAAGACCCCCTAGGTGAGGCTTTTGTTTGATGCGGACGGCCTGCTGGACGTCGCGCTTGATCGAGAGCCGTTCGCCGATGAAACCAGTGAGGCGTTGAATGGTGCCAGACGACACCCCCCGTTCAGTGGCGGTCGCGTGGCATACTGTTTCTAACGTTTACTACGTGCTCCGTGCTGCTCCGGGCGATGCGAAAACGGGGGCATTTATCTCCGATATGCTGCGCTTCTCGGCCGTGGCGAGCGGCGGAACGGAGGCTGTCAACCACGCGCTCTCATTCTCGATGGATGACTTCGAAGATGCGCTGCAAGGAGCGGCTGCGATTGCGTCAGATGCTCAATTCATCATCACAAGGAACGTTTGCGATTACCGCCGTTCGCCTTTACCAGCCATGACGCCACACAATTTTCTCCTGCGCGTGTGCGAATCATGACATCCACCGAAGCGTGCATCGCGCTGAACATGCTTCCCACCATGGGGCCAGTGCGGCTGCGCAGGTTGCTTCAGGTTTTCGAAACGCCGGAGCGAATCCTTTCGGCCCGGGGCGCCGCTTTGCGTGCGGTGGAGGGGATCGGCCCGGAAGTCGCGGATCAGATAACTGGCTGGGAAAACATCGTCGACCTTCCCGCCGAGCTTGCGCGAATCCGGGATTTCGGCGCGCAGATTATCACGGCTGAATCGCCGTTGTATCCGCGACAGCTCCGGGAGATTCACGCGCCACCAATCGTGCTCTACGTCTGGGGCGAGCTAAACGAGCGCGACCAGCATGCGATCGGGGTGATCGGGTCGCGCCGGACCACACATTACGGCACTGAGTCCGCTAAGAAGCTCGCCTTTCAACTTGCTTACGCCGGTCTCACGGTGATCAGCGGACTCGCTCGAGGTATCGACACCGCCGCGCATCAAGGTGCTCTCGCCGCCAAAGGCCGAACGATTGCGGTGATCGGTTCCGGTCTATCGAAGCTTTATCCGCCGGAGAACGCGGGGCTCGCGGAGAAAATCAGCAGCGGGAATGGCGCGGTCGTATCGGAATTCTCGATGGAGATCGAACCGGATCGCCAGACCTTTCCCATGCGCAACCGGATTATCAGCGGGTGGAGTCACGGCACTCTTGTCGTGGAAGCCGGACTCAATAGCGGGGCCTTGATCACAGCCTCTCAAGCTTTAGAGCAAGGTCGCTCCGTCTATGCTATCCCGGGCCACATCAATGCACCGAGCGCGCACGGTTCCAACCGGCTCATCCAGCAAGGCGCAAAACTTGTCATGGAAGCGAGCGACATCCTGGATGATCTCAGCATCTTACTGCCCCAAGCAAAGCCGGCGCCGCATGCCACGGAACGACCGCTCCCCATCCTGACGGAAGATGAGCGTCGTGTCTTTGCTGCGATCGAGGCGACGGAAACATCGATCGACGACATCACGATCAAATCCGATTTGCCAAGCGGCAGCGTCTCTTCTACGCTCCTCCGCCTCGAGCTCAAGCGGCTCGTCAAACAGCTACCCGGAAAATACTTCGTCAAGCTCGGGTAAGCTCGCGCGCAACGTGCTGCTGTTTCAGGGGTTTTGAGGCCCGTCACCTGATGCCGAAGTCATTGATCATCGCGGAAAAACCCAGCGTGGCCCAGGATCTTGCCCGCGCGCTTGGGAAAGTGCCGAAGCATGGCGACCACTTCGAAAACGAACGCTACATCATTTCTTCGGCAGTCGGCCACGTGGTGGAACTGGAGATGCCGGAGGACATCGACAAGAAGAAGTACGGCTTCTGGCGGCTGGAGACGCTTCCGATTATTCCGGAGAAATTCGGACTAAAGCCAATCGCCGACTCGAAGGAGCGCTACAACCACCTCAAGAAGCTGCTCCACCGCAAAGATGTCGACACCGTCATCAACGCCTGCGACGCCGGACGCGAAGGCGAGCTGATTTTCGCAAACCTTTACCAACTCGCCAAGAGCAGACTGCCGGTAAAACGCGCCTGGATGCAGACCATGACAGCGGAGGGAATCCGGGAGGCTTTCACAAACTTGCGCGATGGAGAACAGATGGTTGGTCTGGCCGACGCCGCGCGCTCACGAAGCGAAAGCGATTGGCTCATCGGCATCAACGGCACCCGCGCGATCACCAAACGCATGTTCGGCTCGCGCGGCCGCAACGTTGCCTCCGTGGGACGTGTGCAGACTCCGACGCTCGCGATCGTCTTCGCGCGCGAATTGGAGATTCGAAACTTCACGCCGCGACCCTACTGGCGTGTCACCGCCAAGTTCCAGATCGCTCGGGGAACTTACGAAGGTGTCTATCAACGCTCAAATTTCCGGAAGTCCGAAGACGATGAGCATGACCGAGCCGACCGCGTTTGGGAAAAAGAGATCGCCGACGCTGCGCTTGCGGCCTGCCAGGGACAGCCATTCGCGAAGGTTTCCGAGGAGAAGAAATCGTCGAGCCAGGCTTCGCCCCGCCTTTACGATCTGACCACCCTGCAACGTGAAGCGAACAATCGCTTCGGCCTCTCCGCTCGCCGCACACTTCAAATCGCGCAGGCGCTTTACGAACGGCACAAAGTCATCACATATCCGCGGACGGATTCTCGCGCTTTGCCGGAAGACTACCTCGCTACCTGTCGCCAGACCCTCAGCAGTCTCGCGGGCGATCTCGGCAAGCACGGGCGCTCCGTTTTGGAACACGGCTGGCTCCGGCCGAACAAGCGCATCTTCAACAACGCGCAGATCTCAGATCACTTCGCGATCATTCCGACCACGACCGAACCGCGCAATCTGGATGAAATGGAAGGAAAGGTTTACGACATGATCGCGCGGCGTTTCGTGGCCGCGTTCTTTCCGTACGCGGAGTTCGACGTCACTACCCGGATCAGCACCGTCGCGCTCCATTACGACTTCAAGACCGAAGGCAAAGTCCTCATCGCGCCTGGCTGGCTCGCCGTCTACGGCCGAACGACCGTGGATGACGATTCGGCCAAATCGAACGCCTTGCCGGCGCTGAATGCGGAAGACAACGCTCAGGCGAAAACAGTCTCTGCGGAAGTCCACTACGAGGCCACCAAGCCGCCCGCGCGCTATACGGAAGCAACGCTTCTTTCCGCGATGGAGGGGGCGGGCAAGCTGGTCGATGACGAAAACATGGCCGAAGCGATGAAAGAGCGCGGCCTGGGCACACCGGCGACTCGCGCCGAAATCATCGATGGTCTGCTCAATCAAAAATATCTCGAGCGCAACCAGCGTGAGCTTCTCCCGACGACCAAGGCCGAGTCACTGCTGCAATTTCTTTCCGCGGTGCGAGCGGACGCGCTTACCAAACCGGACATGACCGGCGAGTGGGAACACAAACTGCGCCAGATGGAGCACGGAAAGTTTCCGCGCGCGGAGTTCATGTCCGAAATTGTCGAAGTCACAAAGGGGATTGTTGATCGCACAAAAAACTTCGAGGAAGACCTCTCCACCTCGCGCCTCACGGACATTATCTCGCCGACGGACGGAAAGGCGATGGTCGAGACACTGCGCGGTTACAAATCGCAGGACGCCACGCTGATGGTCTACAAAGTGATGAGCGGACGCAAAATCGAAGAAGAGGAAGTTCGTCAGCTTGTCGCGCAGGGCGAAATCGGTCCGCTTGATGGCTTTGTCTCCGCGAAAACAGGCAACCGCTTTCCATCCAAAATCAGGTTGGTCGAAGACGAAAAGAATCCCGGCTCGAAGAAAGCAGAGCTGGATTTCGGCAACAAAGTCGACCTGGACGAGCTCACTCCGTTTTGGAGCGATCCCCGGACCGGAGCCGAACTTTGCGAAGCTCCAACCAGCTACATCCTTCGGCAACGAGAAGACGGCGGCTGGAAAGACGTCTTCAAAGTCGGTCGTCTCATGTGCCAGAAGCCGGTCACGCGCGAGCATGCGATCCAGCTCGTCGAACGCGGGAAGACGGACCTGATCGAAGGCTTCACTTCAAAAAAAGGCCGGCCATTCGACGCATTTCTGCTCCGGCAGGGAGGCAAGATCAATTGGGAATTCCCGCCGCGAAAACCCCGGGAAAATACCGGAAAGAATGGCGATCACTCTCCGCGGGCGCCGCGCAAAGCCAAAGCGCCGCTGGATCTCAGCAAAGCCGTGAAACTCAGCGAGAGCAAAGTTCATGACGGCGATTTGTATCAAACAGCAGACGCCTTCGTCGTCGCCAAGCCTCAAGCCGACGGCTCGCCGCGCGTTGTCTTCGAGCTGAAGCGAAACCTTTGCGGCAAAGAAATCCCGGCCGACGAAGCGGAGCGACTCGTCGAAATGGGCAAGACAGGTTTGATCGAAGGCTTCGTCTCGAAACGTGGCTCGAATTTCAGTGCTTACCTCAAGCTCGCAAAGGACAAGAAGAAAGCCGAGTTCGAGTTTCCGCCGCGGTAGCCGCGTCACTCATGTCAAAGGAGCGGACGGTGGAGGGCAGCGACTCGTCTTCCCCATCTCGCTGCCGACAAACGGGCAACGAGATTCTCCACCCGCAACTCGTTCGCTCTACCCTCAGGCGCCGTGGCAAACGTCGCCAGGTGACTATTCCCTCGCCGACTAACTCGGCGACCACTTAAACCGGCGCGTGCAGCACCGACCACAAACCAAGAGTGAGAGCGGTCAGCGGATGACCTGTGCGTTCGTCTTCTTCACGCGCGCTGTCATACTGAACGCGGGCGGCGGCGTCAACCCGGGCTGCGATGTTGCCTCGCACTAGAGCGCAGCGCGATGTTGCGCTGTTTGATTGATCCGTCGACGGAGAGACCTCTCGCCGTCAAGAGGCGCTGGCGTCCGGGAACTTTTTCCAGGAAACACGCGGAGCATGCATTGACGCCACAAGATGCGGTGTGCTACTTACTGCACCGACACTATGCGTTGTCCTAAGTGCGGGTTTCGTGACGATAAGGTCATCGACTCGCGCCAGTCCCGTGATAGCTCGAGCATCCGCCGTCGCCGCGTTTGTTTACAGTGCTCGTATCGCTTCACGACCTACGAAGAGATCGAACGCTCGGAGCTGCGGGTGATCAAACGCGATCGCACGCATGAGCCGTTCGAGCGACGGAAGCTGGTGAGCAGCCTCGCGAAGGCCTGCGAGAAAAGATCGATCAGTCTCGTCACGCTCGAGCAGGCCGTGGACGAAATCGTGCACGAGATCGAGACGAGTGGACGCGAAGTCACCTCCGAAACAATCGGCGCGAAGGTGCTGGAGAAATTGCGTGGCATCGATGAAGTGGCCTATCTCCGCTACGAGTCCGTGCACCGCCGCTTCGAGCAGGTGGATCAGTTTGTGGATGCGATTCAAGCGCTCGGTCGCCGGATTAAACCGAACCCTTCCCAGCGGGAGCTCTTTCCACCTGAGGCTGTAAATCATGGTAGCGTTTAAGGAAGAATTCCCGTACCTGCGCTGCGATTCCGGGCAGCTCTTCGAGTTCAATCAGCAGTGGCTGCACACCGCGATCAAGCGCGCAGCCGAAGCGGCTGGCTATCCGAGCTGGTGGCTGACTGATCATATCACGGAGAGCATCGCGTTCTATTTGCGGCTGCGGAACGACGAGCCGGTGGTGCCGTTCGATCAACTCTCACAAACGGTGCGCTATGTCCTCAAGGTGATCGGTTACAAAGAAATCATTCCGCATTTTTCTCCTACGCCGCCGCCCATTTCCCTCTCCTTGGTGGAGATCGCGGAAGCCGCCGGAGCGGGCTACGAACTGGCGTTCTTCGACGGTTTGGAAAAGCGAATGCACGCGCTCGTGCTGACCGGGACAGATAGCGTGCACCTATGCGGATTGCAGGCCTGTGTGAAGCATCTGCGCGGCGCGAAAACGTGGACCCGCGCGTGTGACACGCTCCGCGAGGAAGTGATCTGTTTTATCCGCGAGAAGCTGGCGGCCGATTCAGCACTGCAGCAGATACGCTGTTCTGTTCGTTAGGCTGGTTCGCGGCCATGACCATTTTCGAGAAAATCGCCGCCCGCGAAATTCCGGCTCAGATCGTGTGGGAGGATGACGATGTGATTGCGTTCCATGATGTCGATCCCAAAGCGCCGGTCCATGTGCTGGTGGTGCCAAAGCGCGTCATCCC
>JACDBM010000298.1 GCA_013694945.1 Chthoniobacterales bacterium | reverse complement strand
ATCGCTTTCGCGGCGAGATCAAGATCCGCGTCGGCCCGAACGAAAACCGTATCGGCTCCGGATAACTCCATCACACTCGGCGTGTTTTGCGCGGCGAGTTCGGCGAGAAAGTCACGCCCATTTTCTGACGAGCCAGTGAAAATCGCTTTGTCGATACCTGCACGGACTGCCTCGCGCGCTGCATCGATGGATTCGGGCAGAAGCTGGACGAGCGCTGGCGGAATGCCGGACCGTCGAATCACCTCATCAGCCAGGAACCTGAGCGGAGAGGAGGCGGACTCTGCGGCTTTGATGAGGACAGCGTTGCCAGCGGCCAAGGCGTGCAGCATCTGCACGGCGGGGATGAAAAGCGGATAGTTTGCAGGGGCAACCACCAGAATGACGCCATACGGTTTGCGCTCGATTTTGAATGAACTGCCGTAGAGCCAGAGTGGACGTCCAGCCGCGCCGCAGCGCTTCGAGCGCAAAATGCGGGCGGCGTTCTTCTGAAGGAATCGGGCGGCTTCGAGCAACGGCAGAACTTCGGAAACCACCTTCTCCGCGACCGGACGCCCGTTGACTGCTGCAGTCACGCGTGCGAGATCGCGCGCGGCTTTCGCCAGGCTAGGACGCAAACTGCCGATGAGTTTCGCGCGCTCGCGGATCGGAAAGCGCGCCCATTCAACCTGCGCATTCCGTGCCGCAGCGATCGCCTGACGAACCTCATCCGCTTCCGCTTCAAGCATGCGCGGCTCATCCATCACCGCAATCATGTCAGCACCTCCAGCGGATTCGGCAGTCCGTGCGAGTCTACTTGCTCCTCCATGCGCGGAGCTTCGATCCCCAGGTCATCGCAGAGCAGACGCGAGGTGATCCGTGCCGACTCGAAGATGACGGGCAATCCGCTCCCGGGATGCGTGCCACCGCCGACGAGGTAAACGCCCGGTAGATCTTCGAAGCGATTCCGCGGTCGCAGGTGCAGGAGCTGGCCGAGGTTGTGCGAGAGATTAAAGGTGGCGCCGAGATGAATTTCGTACTGTTTGTCCCACTCCAGCGGCGTGATCATGTGTTCGAAGCGGATACGCGGCTCCACATTTCCGAAACCCGCCTTCTCGATTTGCTTTAAGAGGAGCGCGCGGAAGCCAGCCTTCTCTTTCTTCCAGTCGACGTTCGGATGCTGATGCGTGACCGGCGCAAGCACGTAAAGTGTGCTCATCCCGGAGGGCGCGAGGGTTGCGTCGGTTACGGACGCATTCTGGACGTAAAAGGAAGGATCTTGTCGCGAGAGGACGTGACGGTTTTCGATTTCGTCGAGGTTCCGCTCGTAATTGCGCGACATGTAGATGTTGTGATGCGGCCGGTCGTAACGGCCTTCGATCCCGAGATAGAGCATGAACGTCGAGCAGGAGAACTTCTTGCCCGCCAGCTTCTTCTCCGTCCAGCGCCGGCGGCTTGTGTCCGGAACGAGACGCGACATGGCGCGCGCGAAGTCCGCATTCACCACCACCGCGTCCGCGCGGTAGATTCTCCGCTGCGTGCGAACACCGACTGCACGCTTGTTCTCCAGGAGCAATTCTTTCACGGGCTCATCCAGGTTGATCTCGACTCCGAGTCGCTGCGCCACGCGCGCGAGCGCGGCGGTTATTGCGCCGCAGCCCCCGATGGGATGGAAGACGCCGTATTCGTACTCGAGGAACGACAGGATCGAAAACAGACTCGGACAGCGGAACGGCGACATGCCGAGATATTTCGACTGGAAGGAAAACGCGAGACGCGTCCGTTCATCAGAAAAGAAGCGGCGCAAATAAGCGTCGATCGAGCGATGCGGTTGAAGCGCAGGCAGGAAGCGAAGGAGGCCCGGGTTAATGAGATCGCGCCAGCTGTGAAACGCGTTTTCCAGGCATGGCTGCATCAGCTCGAGCTTGCGCCGGTTCTCGCAGAGGAACCGCTCGAAGCCGCCCGCGTCCGTGGGAGCGAGCGCTGCGATCTGACGCTCCATCTCGGCGGCGTTCGGCGTGCAGTCGAGAGTTCCCCCCGCGCCGAAGATGAGACGGTATTGCGGGTCCAGCCGAACCAGATCCACTTCGCGGCTGAGCGTCGTGCCCGCGACCCGCATGATCTCGTTCAGAACGCGCGGATAGAGAAAGAAAGTCGGGCCGAGATCAAAGCGGAAGCCGTCCGCCTGAATCGTCGAGGTCCGTCCGCCCACCATGGGCAGGCGTTCGATAATGCGAACGCGCATCCCCGCCGCCGCGAGGAGGATGGAGGCGGCCAGCCCGCCCGGTCCCGCGCCGACAATGATGACGCTGCCGTTTTTTGACCGGCGGTTGGCGATCTCCATGACCATGTCTGGAGGTATTTTCGCCTGACGGTGCGAGACGGATTCATCTGCCTGCTGCCAAACTGCGCTTCCCGTGACGGGCAGGATCAGGAGCAGTAACTAGCGCGAAACGGCTCATCGTTGGCGCCCTGCGCAAGCTGCGTATCGTGACGCGTTATGGCGCACCAAACTTTGGCTGGAAAAGTCGGCGTGGTTTTCGGCGTGGCAAATAAGCGCAGCATCGCTTGGGCAATCGCGAAAGCCTGGGGCGCGGCGGGCGCAAAGTTGTTTTTCAACTACCAGGGCGAGCGATTGAAGGAAAACGTCGAGGACTTGGTGGGCGAGTTCGGGGAAGGGACACCGCTATGGCCTTGCGATGTGTCCAAGGACGAGGAGATCGCCGCTTTCTTTCAGAAGGTGCGCGGAAACACGGAGCGCATCGATCTCATGCTGCATTCGGTCGCGTTCGCGCCGAAAGAGGCGCTCGAAGGTGACTTCGTGAGCACCTCGCGCGAGGCTTTTCGGACGGCGCATGATATCAGCGCCTACTCGTTAGTGGCGCTGGCGCGGGAAGCGGCGCCCTTGATGACGGAGGGCGGCAGCATTGTCGCAATGACTTACTACGGCGCGGAGAAAGTCGTGCCACACTACAATGTTATGGGCGTGGCGAAGGCGAGCTTGGAAGCCTCGACGCGCTACCTCGCTTATGATCTAGGAACAAAGAAAATTCGCGTGAATTGCATCTCCGCCGGCCCAGTCAATACACTGGCGGCGCGCGGGATCGCAGGCTTTGGCGCGATGCTAAAGCATTATCAGGAGCACGCGCCTTTGAAGCGGAGCTGCGATCCGGCGGAACTCGGCGAGACCGGTGTGTTTCTCGCGAGTGACGGCGCCGCAGCGATCACGGGCCAGGTGATCTACGTCGACGGTGGGTATCAGGTCATGGGGATGTGACTTCTCCTCGTGCTCCTGATCTTAATCCTGCTCTAAAGTTTCACTTCGTGTGACCGAAGCATGATCAGGAGCAAGACTATGAGTAGGAGCAAGACTGTTGGCGATCAACTCCGGTCCTTGCTTGGCGACGGCGTGGTTGCGGACGATGCCGAGACGATCGCAGCGCATGCTGGCGACAAGTGGTTCGCAAACCATGCGCCGGATGCGGTGGTGTTTGCGGAATCTACCGCACAGGTAAGCAGGCTTCTGCGGTTCGCGTCGGAGAACAAAATTCCCGTTACCGCGCGCGGCGCTGGTTACGGTTACGTCGGCGGATGTGTGCCGGTGTACGGCGGAATCGTGATCTCATTCGCACGGATGAACCGCATCAAAGAAATCAGCTTCGCGGATGCGGTGGCAATCGTGGAGCCAGGAGTTATCACGGGCGATCTGCAGGGTGTGGCGCGCGAGCAGAGGCTCTTTTATCCGCCAGACCCTGCAAGCCTGAAAGATTGCAGCATCGGCGGGAACGTTGCCACGAACGCGGGAGGACCGCGTTGCCTCAAGTACGGTGTTACTCGGAACTACGTCATCGGTCTCGAGGTGGTGCTGGCGAATGGAGATGTGCTTCGGACCGGCGGGCGAGTGCACAAAAACAAAACCGGCTTTGATCTGATTGGTTTGTTTGTTGGCTCCGAAGGCTTGCTCGGCATCGTGACGGAGATCACGCTTAAGCTGCTGCCGCTTCCTCCAGCGCGTGCCACTCTGGCCGCTGCCTTCGACAAGATGTCGACCGCCGCGGCGACCGTGCAGCAGATTTTTGCGGAAGGTTTCCTGCCATCGTCGCTCGAGATTGCTGATCATTTTACGCTCGAGGCCGCGCGGAGCGATTTAGGGGCGGCACTCGTGACGCCGGGGAACGCGCACTTGCTGGTAGATGTTGATGGGCAGCCTGAATCCGTCCGCCTCGAGATGGAAAAACTGCGCGCGCTCGTGGCGGCCAAGAATCCAAACTCGCTGGAGGTCGCTACCGTCGAAGCGGACTGCGAGCGGCTGTGGTCATTGCGACGCGAGTTCAGCAATTCGCTGCGCGCGACCGGCCTAACGAAACTGAATCAGGATATCGTGGTGCCGCGCAGCCGGCTGGTGGAGCTGGTGGAGTTTGCCGAGTCGCTCCAGCAGAAGCACGGATTTCCGGTGGCTGCATTCGGTCACGCCGGGGATGGAAATATCCACGTCAACATCATGGCCGATCGATACAACCGGGACGGGGCGGTGCGGGAAAAGGTGGAGCGCACGCTCGATGAGCTGTTCGCGCAAGTGCTCGTGTGGGGCGGTGTGATCACGGGTGAGCACGGGATCGGCCTCGCGAAGAAACGTTGGTGGCCGCAGGCGACGAGCGAGGTCGCGCGAGACGTGCATCGCCGGCTAAAGGGCATGCTCGACCCCGACGGAATTCTGAATCCTGGGAAATTCGTGGAGTAGGAACGGCGACGCTCGATTCGCCGAGATTCAAATGGGCGTGCTTTGCTCCCGCTTTCATCCTGCACCTTTTTACGTTCACTTGCTCCCGCCTGGAGCAAAGAATCGATGTAAGCGAAAGTTAAAGTGAGGGGCAGGTTGGCGGAGGCTCGTTTCCTGTTCTTTGACGGCGACAGGTGTTGGCGCGAGAGCCAGCCGTGGAGGTTCTTAGCGCACTCGGAATGCCGCCGTTACCGGCCGGTGATCGCTGGAAGCTGCGGAAGTCACGACCGCTTCCGCTTTCTCCAGATTTGCTCCGCGGTAGAAAATATGATCGAAGCAAGCGGCCGGAAAGCGCCTATCGGGCGGCAGAGTGACGCGCCGGGCCGCCGGAATGTTCTCCCAGGTCCAGCGGAAGCCGCTGGCGGTGAGTCCCGCAAGAGTCTTTTCGCTCCGAAACCGGGGATCGTCCGGCGCGGTGTTGAAGTCTCCGCCAACAATCCACGCGATGGATCCGAGCTTCGTGTAGGCAGTTTGCATGTCTTTCATATGCGCGAGGAGTTGCCGCATCGATTCCTCACGGATGGCAATGTCTTCCACCAGGTCGCCGCGGTTGCTCTTGAGGTGCAGTGCGTAAACCAGCAGCATTTGCCCCGGCGAGAGTTGGTAGGCGGCGAAGGCGAAGCCGCGCGGCGGCGTAATCGCGCGGCCGGCCTTCCACGCTTCGGACCAGGCGCTCATTGGCTGGAGGCGGCTTGTGATTGCGACCTGTTGAGTCTCAGTCTGCCCTTCGCGCGGTGGAAAGTTCGAACAGACGTCTATTTTGAAGCCCGGCAGCGGCTGGACGGCGAGTCCGGCGCTTTTGAGATCGCGCACTTCTTCCAAACCAATGACATCCGCCTGCAGCTTCAAAATATCCTGATGGACTGCGCGAATTTGCCGCGTCTCCTCGCTGCGGGACGCATTAGGGCGGGTGCCTGGAAACCAACGGATATTCCAGAAACCGATGGTGAGCGGAGTTCCTGCTGGAGAGGAGACGCCACTCGCAGCAGCGGGGGAAAGACGCGATGACAACGTTTGCGTCGGGAGCGTGAGCGCGCAGGCGATCCACCAGACGCAACCAACAAAGGGGAATCGGCTGCACCGCATGGCAACGAATACGCGTGACGCGGCGCGCTGGCGAATGAGTTTACCCAAAGGCGCGGCGGATCACGATGGACAA
>JACDBM010000284.1 GCA_013694945.1 Chthoniobacterales bacterium | reverse complement strand
AACTGGAACGATGCTTCACGATCCAATCCAGGAGCGCTTTTTCAAAACCGATATCCATCCCGGCTTTCTCGCTCTCGATCCACTTGTGTTTCAGGACCTCTTCCCGTTCCGCAAGGAATTCTTTGTATAGCACGGAGTTCTTAACGAACTGCGATTGCTCTACCTCCGCCGCCGGCATGTCCGGACTGTCTTTCATAAACCTTGAACTTGGTCAACCAAAACTGGATGCGCTCATATCTGACCTGCGCACTGCTCTGCTTATTCAACTCCGCCAATCAACCACGGTTTCTATCCGACCGTCTCGCGGAGGTGCCGGGCAATCTTCAGGAATTCCGCGGCTACGCGCGACGTGGGAGCTTCCGCGGCGATGGGCATTCCACGGTCTCCGGATTCCCGGGTTGAGATGTCGAGGGGAATTTGGCCGAGGAGTGGAACGCGGAGCCGTTTCGCCTCCCGCTCTCCGCCGCCGGAGCCGAAGATATCGTAGCGCCGACCTGACTCCGGCGAAATGAAGTAGCTCATGTTCTCGATCAGACCGAGGACCGGCACATTCACCTTCTCGAACATGGTCGAAGCTTTGCGAGCGTCGATCAGGGCGACTTCCTGTGGCGTCGTGACAATGATCGCACCCGCCAACGCGACCGTTTGCACGATGGTGAGCTGGATATCGCCCGTGCCCGGCGGCAAATCGAGCACGAGGTAATCCAGTTCGCCCCATTCCACCTGCCGCAGAAATTGCTGCGTGTAGCGCGTGACCATCGGCCCGCGCAGGACGGCGGGTGAGGTGTCGTCGAGCAGAAAGCCCATCGACATAAGCTTTAGATTGTACTGCTCAATCGGGATGATCTTGTTCTCTTCCGTCGCAGCCGGGCGTTCCCGAGTGCCGAACATGAGCGAAATGCTGGGGCCGTAGATGTCGCAGTCGCAAATCCCGACGCGCGCGTCCGTCCGGTCGAGTGCAATCGCGAGATTCGCGGCGACCGTCGATTTACCCACACCGCCTTTTCCACTGGCGACGGCGATCACGTGCTTGATCCCTTCGATCCGCGTCGCGCCGACACCCGCAGCGCCCGCACCCGCGGGAGGTGCATGGATGTCGATCAACACCTTCGCTTCAGTGACTCCGGGAACGTTTCTTAGTGTCGCCTCCGCCTCAGCTTTAATCGCGCGTGGAACGGCCGGTTCGTTTGTAGCGAGAGCTAGCTGGACCGTGACCGCGCCGCTCTGAATCGCTATTCCCTTCACCAGTCCGAACGACACGATGTCGCGACTAAAGCCGGGGTATTTGACCGCTTTGAGCGCTTCTCTGACCCTTTCTTCCGTCGCCTCCATGGAGGCCAACAACCTACGCCGGGCGTCGCGGCGGTAAAGCAACGAGGCGAAGTCGCGAAAGCGAGGAGTTTACGCGCGGTCCGCCAAGTCTTCCTTGCAGGCCCAGAGGACGCTGGCGAAAACGGAGCCAACGGCAACGACGAAGGCGGAAAGTGGTAACATGCCGGAGTTCCTAGCAACGGCCGTACCGAATCAGTTTACCTGGGGAGAAGACGTATGCGCCGCGTTAGATGGGCATCCAATACTGACACTTCTGTTGTGAAACAATACACAACAAACTCCGACTACCGACGCATCAACGTGTGTAATGGTTTACGGACAGCTGGCGCATTGCCAGTCACGTGGATCCCGTTTTTCAGCGTGGGAGTGGCTGCTCCATGTTCGCAAGGGCATAGGCCAGAACCACATTCACGGCCGCATTCTCCGCCAACTCGCGTGGAACGATTTTATCCAAAGTGTCGGCCGCGGTATGGTGATAATGAAAATACGTGCGGCTGTCCTGGATCGGGCTGAACATCGGGATTCCCGCGGGTTCCATGGGCGAGATATCGGCGCCGGCGTGATCCACTTTGTTCACAACGCCTGCGCCGATGTCTTCCAGCACCTTCGCAACCGGAGCGAGGATCTTCTCGATCTCGGGTTTTCCTCGCACGTTGATGCCGAGAGGGTGCCCGGCGCCCCCATCCGTCTCCATCGCGGCGAAATGATTGGGCAGCTCCGCTGCATGCTCGGCCGCGTAAGTTTTCCCGCCGCGCAATCCATTCTCCTCGTTCATCCAGGCAATGACGCGAAGTGTCCGCTTCGGCCGCAAATTCAGCTGCTTGACCAAATTGGCCACTTGCATCGAGACGGCGACGCCGGCTGCATCGTCGATCGCGCCCGTCCCCAGATCCCACGAATCCAGATGACCTGAGACAATTACGACCTGCTCCGGATTGGCGCTGCCCTTCAGGTCTCCGATGACGTTGAAGCTCTCGACGTCCGGCAGCGTTTGCGGCGTGAGCAACAGCTTCATGCGCACCGTGCCTTGCGCCACCAGATGAGCCAGCAGGTCTGCATCTTCCGAGGTCACCGCGCCAGCGGGGATTTTCGGCGCGTCCTCGGCATAACGCGTAGCGCCAGTATGGGGCAAACGAAAGTCCGCGCTGCCCACGGAACGGATCAACGCGGCCGCCGCACCGAGGCGAGCGGCAGCACTCGGGGCTTCGCTGCGGTACACCACAGCCTGCCCGTAGGCATCGCCGCCCCGGCCCTGCGCAGCCATGGCCTTGTCGAACGCGTGATTGAAAACAACGATCCTGCCCGCCACCCGTTCGCGCGGCATCGTCTTCAGCTCCTCAAAGTCGCGCACGACGATCACCTCTGCCGTCAGTCCGTCGTTCGCGGTTGCGACACTCCCACCGAGCGCGGTGAGGACGATTTTCTGCGTGGTGTTCGCTGCCTGACCGGG
>JACDBM010000250.1 GCA_013694945.1 Chthoniobacterales bacterium | reverse complement strand
GCGAGAAACACCTGCGCCAGCGTCATGATCAATCCTAAGCCGACAGCTCGGAACGGCTTCAGTTTGCGAATCATCGGATCGGAAGCCACCGGAGCAACAGAAGCATCGGGGGGCAAGCACGACTCTGGAGCCCTCCTCCAGTCCGCCGGTGCAGACGGGAATCGCACGGATTGCGGAAGGTGGACGCTGGTTTCCATTGAGGAGTCACGTTGGACGGTGGGTTTGAAGGTTTATTCGCCTGCGCGAGCTTGCTTCGAAGAGGAACATCCCGCCAGCCCCGCGAAGCCGATTTGGCAGGAAACAATGGCCGCACATCAATTCTCCAAGCTCCCAGGGTTCGCCGCCGGCACGGGAAACCTCCACGTGATCATCGACACGCCGAAGGGAGCCGGAACAAGTTCGCGTGGGATGGAAAGCGGGAGCTGTTCGAACTGAATCACGTTTTACCCGCTGGAGCGGAAACTTGTTCTCGCCGTTTCAAACGCAAAACGCGTTAGAAAGCGTTGATCGCGCTTGCGCGTTTTCGGCACGGGAAATGTGCAGTTCCGATTCAATGCCCGCCCGTCACCGTGTAGCCTGCGCGCCGGAGATCTTCAGCGAGGTCCATCTCCATTTGCAATGCCGCTTCATACGGCATCGGATTCAGGTGCTCGTAGAGTTCCGGCATTAATCGGACGCCATACTTCTCTACCACCCACGCCGCCTGATATCCGTTACGGTGGTTCTCAAACCGATGCTCCGGCGGCAGCCCGCTCATCCCCACGTAGACGCAGGGCTGCGTCGGATCGCGCTTTCGGTTGACGCGAAGAACAGACGGATGTTTCGCCACCTTCGGGTCTAACAAGATGACGTAAACATTGTGATGAAACGATGGCGTCGTTCCTTGCGCAGGATGACGCTGCTGCTTCTTCCGCCACATCCGTATGCGCTAGTGGAGTCGCGGAAACAAACCCGCGCTCAGCGAGTATATCCCTCCATCGATTTTGCGCCGGTGCTCTCGTTCTTGCCCAACGCAGACACGTTTCTGAGGCGCGAGAGTAGGCGCATGTTTGCCCTACGCCGCGACGTCCGCCACGCCGATGACCTCGCGATAAACGGATTCGTACTTCTCTGCCGCGAGCTCCCACGAAAACTCGCGCGACATCGCGCGCGCAACAAGTCGCTGCCATGTCCCCGAATCGCCGCAAAATATTCCCCGTGCGCGTTTCACGGAATCCCAGAATGCATCGGGGGAATTCCAGTAGCAAAGAAAGCCATGGCCGCTGTCATCGGTGGGATCATAGTCTTGGATGATCTCCTGGATGCCGCCGGTCGCGCGAGCGACGGGCAGGGCGCCATACTTCAAGCTGTACATCGCGCTCAATCCGCTGGGCTCGATCTGAGAAGGTATCAGCGTGATGTCCGTCCCGGCCTCGATGAGATGCGCCAGCCGTTCGTCGTAGGAGCGGCGATAGGCAAACTTCGTCCGATATTTTCTCGCCGCGACAGCCAGCGCCGCTTCATAGGCCGGGTCGCCTTCACCGAGGATAATCAATCGGACATCATCCGAGAGCAGCCGATCCAGCACCGGCATGAGCAAATCGAATCCCTTCTCCGGCACGAGGCGGCTTAACATTCCAAAGACCGGTCCAGCAGGACCAGGTTCGAGTGCAAGTTCATTCAGCAGGATGTCGCGACAGGCGCCTTTTCCTTCCAGGCGCGAGGTCGAGTAGACCTTCGGCAGCAGCGGATCGGTCTCCGGATTCCAACGCCGGTAATCCGCGCCGTTGAGAATGCCGACGAGTCGATCAGCATTCTCGCGCAGGACGAAATCGAGGCTGCAGCCGCCTTCCGGCGTCAGGATATTCCGGCGATAACGCTCGCTCACGGTGGTGATTTGGTCTGCGTAAAGAACCCCTCCCTTGAGCAGATTCATGCGCCCGAAGAACTCCAGGCCGCGCATTCCGAAACAGCGCTCGGGCAAATTCGTCAGGCTGAAATCAAGACCCCAAAAGCTTCCCTGCTCCGCGAGATGATGAACCGTGAGCACGGTGCGAAACGGCATCTGTGCCTCGCGCACCAGCACCGGCACGAGCGCCGTCGCCCAGTCATGCACATGCAAAATTTGCGGCGAAGGTGCGAGCCGGCGAGCCAGCTCCAGCGCCGCCTTGCTGAAGAAGATGAAACGCGCGGAATTGTCTTCGTAGGTCTCTCCGTGTTCGCCGTAAATCCCGGCGCGATCGAAAAACTCGTCGCAGCGCACATAAAACAGCTGCACGCCTCCCGTTGTTCTCCCGGCAAGAAACTCCGCCACGTAAGTCCTGCTTCCGACGCGGACATCGACGGTTACGCCCGTGTCCTTGTGCGAAACTTCCGCATTCTCGCGAATCTCGCGATAATACGGCAGGACAACGCCGATCTCGTGGCCCCGCACCTTCAACTCCCGGGGCAGCGCCTCGAGCACGTCCACGAGAGCAGTTGCGCGCGCGAGCGGTGGCCCTTCCGGAGTGATCATTAAAATCTTCATGCGCAGACAAATCTACCGACGGGAGTGACACAGGTTTTCACGAGTCGAGAGAGAGCAGATATATTAAACCAATTCAAACGGATGCGTTCTTCAACGCGCGCGTCTCATCCGTGTTCATCCGTGGGGAAATATTCCTGCTTCACCCAGGCCAGCGCATCATCGCGATCACGGAACGCACCTTCTAGCTGCCGCGTCTCGACGGCTTCGAGAATGTTGCCAATCATCGGGCTCGGGCGCAGCCCCAGCCTGAGGAGATCATCACCCCGGACAAACGGCGGCGGGATGATCGGCGCATTCGCGAATTCCTCGCGCTTACGCCGAAGAAATTCGTAGTTATCCAGCATCCCGTGGCTGCTC
>JACDBM010000243.1 GCA_013694945.1 Chthoniobacterales bacterium | reverse complement strand
ACGTTCAATTCGCAAAGCCTCATCCCAGCCTCGGAATCTCCACCTGCGCTCGCGAGACACTTCTCATGCTTCTGTCGCACGTCTTGAATGTGACGAAGCCAATTATCGCTTAACCCAATCCGCTCCTGCCGGAGCGCGGCCTGCACACCGCTGCAGCCGTAGTGGCCGCAAACGATGATGTGGTTCACTCTTAGGATGTCGACCGCGAACTGCATCACGGACAAGCAGTTCAGGTCCGTGTGGACGACGAGATTCGCCACATTCCGATGGACGAATAACTCTCCTGGCAGCACGCCGACGATCTGATTGGCGGGCACTCGACTATCAGAACAGCCAATCCAGAGATATTTTGGAAACTGCTGTTGTGAAAGCTTAAGAAAAAAATCCGGGTCTTGCTGCCGGATTCCCTCCGCCCAGGCCCGGTTGTTCTCGAAGAGATGTTCAAGCATTGGCATAGGCTTACCGCGCGGAAGCTAATGAGAGAATTCGCCCCCTACCATTGGGCCCAAGGAATAGCTGACTACGTGTGCATTGCCGTGAGCAATCATGAAAATATCACCCCTCAGATTGAAAAGCGCGTTCACGCTTCTTCCCGAATCCAACCATTCTTCGAACGCTGAAAGCGCTCCGACGAGGCCAAAGCAAAGGCGCTTGCGTCCGCCCCCCAGACTCGTCGATCGATGGTAATCGTGGCCTCCTGAATGTGGATGACGTTGAGCGAATTTGGCTGCCCGCGCGCGCGAGTTGAAGTGCTGGTCCCGGAGGAGACGATGAGCGCGGAGAAGCCAGGCATGTTGTAGCGTCTGGCGGTGTGGCAGATGTCCGCGATATGGAAGTGACCGGCCAGCAGCATGTCCACCTGGCACTCCGCCAGGGTTTTCATCGCCAGACGAGAACGTCCTACGATCGCGCCATGTGCACCAGTGGGCAGGTCGAAAGGATGATGGGTGACGACGATGCGCGTCTGATTGCCTTTCAGCGCGCGGAACGTCGCTCGCAATTTGCTGAGTTGCTGCTGATTGATGCGCCCATCCTTCCACGTCCGCGCGCGCGCTGTGTTCACGCCTGCGACTGCGATTTCTTCGTCGGAAAAGAAGGGCTGGAGATCGTCGCAGATGTAGCGGCGGTAACTATCGAGGCTGTGAACGAAGCGGAGGAAGAGGTTCCGCAACGGCACATCGTGATTGCCGGGCACGACGATCTTCGGGAAGGGAATTTGATCGAGGAACTCCCGCGCCGCCAGGTACTCGACGGTGCGCGCGCGCTGGGTGAAATCGCCGGAAATCGCGACGAGGTCGGGCTTTGTTTCGCGCACGAATGCAATCAGAGGATTCAGAATGGGCGGATTGATCCGTCCGAAGTGGAGGTCGGAAAGATGAATCAGGATGCGCATTAATCCGAGCTTTGAGGAACGAGCACACGCAGCGCAGCGGGACAAACGCGATAATGCAGTGGCGTTTCCATTCTCGTTACTTCGCCGTCTATGGCGACGAGCAAACTGGGCCGACGCGTTTCAATCGTCGCTTCTTCGACGCAGAACGATTCAAAATCCTCGGCTTGTTCCAAGCGCCCGATGAGCGCGCGAAAGGCGAGCCGGAAAAGGCCAAACCGACCAGTCCGATGGGTCAGATATAATCCGAGCTTGCTGGCGTTGATGCAGCTGCGGCCGCCAAGTTTAAAGCCCGCCATCTGATATTCGTTGTTCCCGACGAACAGAAACGCGGTCCGTCGCACGACCTGTTTCCCTTCCACAGTGATGCGCAGGTTGAGGAAGGGAAAATGCCGGAAGGCTCGCAGGGTCGACCAGAAAAAGGCGCTCCATTTGCCGCGCGCCAGCCGGTCCTGTTGCGCTTCCCGGCTGGCGACGATGCCGGGATACAGGCCGAGGCTGGAGTTATTGATAAAGCGGCGTCCGTTCACTTCCCCGAGATCAATCTCCGCCGTGCGTCCACGCACAATGGTTTCCACCGCCGCGGGTAAGTCGAGGGGAATGCGGAGATCTTTTGCGAAATGATTCAACGTGCCGAGCGGCAGCACTCCCAGCGTTTTGCCGCTACCCGCGAGCGCGGCAGCGACTGCACTGACCGTCCCATCGCCACCGCCCGCCACGACTACCCGCTCAGCGTCACCAGCCGCCGCTTGAGCCAACGCCGCGAGATCCGTGCTTTCATCCGGCTGAACGATGCGTATCTCTGCGCCGTGCGCCGCAAAAGCCGCGGTGATGTTCGCGTTGCTTTCTTCATCCTCCCCGCCAGGGGTGCCCGCGGCCCGGTTCAAGATCACGATCATCCCTCTGGGAATCGCGCCTGCGCGGTTGCCCGATTCTGAATGTCTTGATCGCGCAAATGCGAGGCCGGGGTCAAAAAGCCGCTGCAGCCCGCGCGAGAATGTAGCCGATCAAAGCCGTCACGGGCAGAGTCAACACCCAGGCCCAGACGATTCGCTCCACGACGCCCCACTTGACCGCGCTGAAACGCTTGGCTGCTCCCACGCCCATGATGGAGGTCGAGATCACGTGCGTGGTGGAAAGCGGAATGCCGTGGGAACTGGCTGCGTGGATGATCAGGGCGGCGGTCGTTTCCGCGGCAAAGCCGTGTACCGGCTGCAATTTCACCATCTTATGCCCGAGCGTGCGGATGATCCGCCAGCCGCCGGCCGCGGTGCCTGCCGCCATCGTCAACGCGCAGATCACCACGACCCAGGCCGCGACTGTAAAATCCGGCGTCCTAAGAAAATCAAAGGTGGACGGCAGACTGGCGAAAGCACCGTCCGCGGTCGCGGTGAAAAGGGCCAGCGCGATGATGCCCATCGTTTTCTGCGCGTCGTTCGTGCCGTGGCTGTGCGCCATCCAGGCCGCGCTCACCAACTGCAGCTTGCCGAAGAGCGAATGCACAATGTGGGGCGTGGACTTGCGCAGCAGAGCGAGAAGCGAAAACATCAGCAACGCACCGACGAGAAAGCCGACAATCGGCGAGGTGACCATTGGGATAACGACCTTGGGCAGCAGACCGCTATTCCATTTCAGCACCGACCAGTCGCCGCGCGCCGTCGCGACCGCCGCCCCGCACAACCCACCGATAAGCGCATGGCTCGAGCTCGACGGCAGCCCAAGCCACCACGTGAGCAGATTCCACGCGATCGCCCCGAGTAAAGCGCAGAGAATTGCCGGCATCGTGACGACTTTCGGATCGACCATCCCTTTGCCGATCGTGGAGGCGACGGCGGTGCCCATGAGTGCGCCCGTGAGATTGAAAACGGCGGCAAGAGCAATGGCCTGACGCGGCGTCAGCACCTTCGTGGACACAACCGTCGCGATGGCATTGGCGGCATCGTGGAAGCCGTTGATGTACTCGAACGCGAGCGCGGCGAGCACCACGAGGACGAACAGAATCATACCGAAATGGGTGACCGCGGGAATCAGGCGTACTTCAGCACGATCTGGAGGATGATGTTCCCCGCATCCCGGCAGCGGTCGATCACCTTCTCAAGGAGGCTGTAGATGTCCCGCAGGAAAATAATCTGCTTCGCGTCGTAATCCCCCTGATACAGGTCCCGCAGGAGATCGAGCTCGAGTTCGTCGGCGTCTCCTTCGATCGTCTGGAGCCGCGCATTTTGCTCGCGCGTCCTGGCAGCGTCAGTCCCTTTGCGCAGTTCTTTCACCATCGAAAGAACCTCCTCCGCCGCCTTGTCGAGTAACTGGACGTGTTTCTCGAAGTGCTCCGCCCGGAGATCGCCCGGGCAGATTAGAATGCGCTCGCCGATCTTCTCCACCGTCTTCGGAATTTTGTAGAGCGCCGCCGCCAACGCCTGGATATCTTCCCGTTCGAGCGGTGTGACGAAGGTCTTGCAGAGCTGCTCGGTCAGCTCCTGGGTGATTTGTTTATCTTTGCGCCGGCTATCCACGAACTCCTCCATGCTTTGCAGGGAATCGTGGTGCTCCAATTTCGCGAGCAACGCCACCAGATGATGGACGCTGCTGTCCGCCTGCTGCGCGCTGGCTTCCAGCAAATCGAAAAATTTTTCGTCGTGCCCGAGGAACTTCCGAATCGAGAACATGAGAATCCCTTTCCTTGACCGTAATCGGCCGGGCCAGAGATCATGATTTCGATTGGAGCGCTCGCCAAGTCGAAAGGAGGCCGCTCCTGTTGCGACGGCGCTCTGTCTCGTGACACGTATGTTCCCGGGTAAGCGAAACGTTTCGGTAAAGTTCGGACGCGTGCCTCTTGTCTGAAAAGCGCGTGCGACAAGCTCACACCCGCCAAATTCCTTCTCGGATTCACGCGATTGTCACCTTCTCGCCACAGATTCGTCACAGTCGCGACCTAGGTTTCGCCCTATGAAAACCAATATGATGCTGAAACGGACCTGTATCGTCTTTGCCCTCGGTAGCAGTCTGATCGGCTCAGCTCGCGCTGATCGTCTCGTCATCAAAGGCTCCGATACTCTCGGCGCTAAACTCGTGCCGCAGCTCGCGGAAGAGTTCAAAGCGCAAAACTCCGGGACTACCTTCGACATCGCGGCAGAAGGTTCGACCACCGGTATCGCCGCCATCATCGACGGCACCGCGCAGATCGGAATGTCGAGCCGCGAGGCCAAGCCAGCAGAGATCGCCGCGGCCAAAGCCAAGAACGTGGAAATTAAGCCGACTACGGTGGCGTATGACGGCGTTGGCGTGATTGTTAATGAGGCTAATCCCGTTACGAACCTGACCAAAAAGCAGATCGAACAGATCTTTACCGGCGAGGTGTCCGATTGGAGTGCAGTCGGCGGAAAGGGCGGCAAGATTTCGGTCTACACCCGCAACACTTCCTCAGGCACGTATTCGGATTGGAAAGAGCTCGCCATGAACAAGCGCGACTATGCGCCGAGCGCTCAAAAAATGGCTGGCCACGAACAGATCGCGGCCGAGGTGGGCAAGAATGCAAACGGCGTCGGCTATGTGGGGCTGGCTTACATGAACGCGCCTGGCACCAAAGTAGTCTCGGTCGATGGCGCCACTCCCTCGGGCGACGCGGTGCGCAACAAACAATGGCCATACGCCCGGCCTACCTTCTACTACACGAACGGCGAGCCGCAGGGCGTGACGAAAGAATTCATCGATTTCACCCTCAGCGACACCGGGCAGAAGATCGTGGACCGCGTCGGCTTCGTCGGTGTGGGGGAAATAAAGTAGTTTCATATCGAGTTTCTTTAGCGGTGGTGGCTCAGCTGGTGTGTTCATAGCAGCAGCCGCCTCATCAAAATCACGAACGCGGACGGCACTTTCGCACACGGGCATCGTCCGCGGATGCGCCTGACGGTCGAAGATCCAGGAGTTGTCGCCGAATAGCGTCTCCCGATCGATGATGCCGCTCGATTCCCAAACGTCCGGGCCGACTGACACATCGTCGCGGCGGGTTCAGTGAACGAGGCTCTTCGATTGCCGCGCTGATGTTGCCCGGCGGGCGCCTGACGCTGGTTAGCGCACTTTCCAATTCTTTCACGGGCAGTCACGCAAGGGCCTACTAAGTGCGCCTTGCGAGCGCTCCTTAACCATCAGAAAATCTCCTCGCGGCTGAGGAAGATGAACTGATGAGCTACGAACTACGAACCGGCGAAACTTTTGGCCGTGGGGCACGCAGAAGTTGCCGCCGGGAGATTGCACGCGCGATTGAATGGAGCCAGCGCCCGGCCGATGGCGAACTATCGCCCGTTCACCAGACGCGGAAACATTTAAAGAAAGCGCGTGCCGCGTTGCGCCTCCTCTCGCCAGTGGTGGGCGAGAAAAAGTTCGCGTCCATGGAGAAGAAGCTGAAAAAGGTGGCGAAACTCCTTTCGGAAATGCGTGACGCGGAGGTCCGCTTTCACACCGTCCGCCAACTCATGGCGACGTTTCACCTGGAGAAGGACCATGTGCTGGACGAGACGGAGACCTTGCTTGGCTTTGAGCTGGAGAGCTTTCTCGCTGCCTCCGGCGATTGGCAGGGCGAAGTAGCACAGCGCTTGCGGCGGCTTCGCATCCGCATTGGAGATTGGAACACGGAGGAACTCAACTGTAAGCAAGTCCGTTGGGTGGTGCAGCAGACCTATGACAACGGAGTGCAGGCTCTGCGGGAGGCGCTGGATAGGCCCACCGCTGAAAACTTTCACATCTTTCGCAAGGCGGCGAAGGAACTGACCTATCAACTTTGCCTTCTCGCCCCGATCGACCGGCCTTTCTTGGAACCGCACGTCGAGGCACTGAAGATTCTTTCCGAGCACCTGGGAAACGCCCACGATCTGGCGTTTCTTGGTGAGCGGTTGCGAAAGCTGGAGACTGGCGCGGAAGAGCGCTCCACTGCTCGTGCTTTTTTCGAGCTGATCGGGCTGCGCGAAAAGGAACTGCAGCTGAGAGCTGCCACGCTCGCGGAAAAGTTTTATGCCGAGCGGGTGACGGATTTCGGCAAACGCATCTCCCGGCGCCTGGCGGGTTGGGAAGAGCAGCAGGCGGGCACGATCTCACTCGCGCAAAAAAACCCGCGTTTTGCGGGAGCGATGAACGGCCAATACCCGACGAGCTAAATGAATGTCCCAAGGCCGAACTCGGGCGCGGGGAAGTGAATTGAGCTTAAGCCCGGCCGGGTGCGGAAGGCTGATGCCGGATGTCTTCCGCGGCTGCGGCGTAGACCGCATCTTCGGCGATGTTCGTGGCGTGATCGCCCACACGCTCCAGATGGCGTGCGATGAACATTAAGTTTAAATAACCGCGCAGTTGCTCGGGATCTTGTGCCATTCGCTCGATGAGCCGGCGGCTGGCGTTCGCGTTCATCTCGTCGAGCACCTTGTCGCGAGGCTTGAGCGCGAGCGCGAGTTGCACGTCCTCGCGGATGTAAGCCTCCATGCTGTCTCTGAACATCGCCATGGCGTGCCCCTGCATCGGCTCGATGAGATC
>JACDBM010000214.1 GCA_013694945.1 Chthoniobacterales bacterium | reverse complement strand
GGATTGAGGGGACTCGTGATTCGCGCTCCATAAAGCCATCGCGCGCCGGCGATGTCATCCGGCAGGAGATGATCGAAGTCTGTGATATTCGAATTCATTAACGCGTAAACGCCTTGTCCCTGCTGATCCGGATGTCCCAAGCCGAGCACATGGCCGAACTCGTGCAGTGCGACACGATGGAAATCGAAGGCTTGAATTGGAGCGGCCCGCGATAGGAATTCCAACGCTGTGTGTTATTGAAGATCACATCCGTCTCCGCAAACGTGCTGCCTGGACCGGAATAGTTCAGGTTACGGCGAGCACATTGGGGCCGAAGCTTTCTCCATAGATAGTGTTGGAGAAGAAAACGGAATTCATTCGATCGCCTCCGGCCGCAGTGCTGGCTCCGGCTGACACGAAGTGCACAAAATCGAGGTGTTGATTCCAGATGGCCAATGCATCGGCGGCTGACGCGTTCCATCCCGCACTGCCATCCGGGAAGCGGACGGGCGGTCGCGATAGCTGGAGGTGCATCACGATGTTGCTGCGGACCGGCCATGTATAACCATTCAGAACCCAGGCCGGGCTTCGCGGAGGCACGGCGACGAACAATGCCATGACGAGCAGAATGCACCGTACGCGCCAACGACCGAACACATCGACGAGCCTAACGATCGCAAGACGAATAAGGAAGAACAATTAAAAGGAAACGGAGCCAGTCTGCTCGAGAGACATTCGAAATCTGGAATGTGCCCCGAAACGTTTGCAGCTCATGTTGAACTCGGGACGTTCGAGGGATGTGCGCACTCAGTGCCCGGCTTTTGGCGGCCGCGTTGTTTCTTTCATCCGCCGTTGCTGCTCCGTCGCGCGAAGGGGCAAGCACTTCGGGCTACGAACGCGCGGGGCTATTCCGCGGTCCACAAAATCACCTGCTCCTCCCAACGACCGCGAACGGGAAGCCCGCCACCTTCCTTCTCGACACCGGCGCTGAGATCAGTTTCCTGCGGGCGGATCGAGCGAGCGATTTTGGTCTTCGCCTTCTGGCGCGGGAGGGTCGCAGCCTGGGCAGGTCCTTTCCGCTCGCTGCTCTCGACGATCTCCAGGCGGGCAGCGCGCATCTGCGGCAAACAACGTTTGCACTTTACGAGAGTTCAGAATTCGGAGGACCCATCCCGGGACGGAACGGGAAGGCTGCAGATGGAGTGATCGGGCTCGATGTTCTGCGGCGCTACCGGGCGGTGATCAATTGCCGGACTCGTGAGGTGTTCTTCCGAACAGATCCGGCTCGACGTTTGGCCTTGGCGACCACGACCCGCGCGATGGGATTTGTCCAGGTTCCCATTCGCCAGAGCAGGCGGGGGTACTTGGCCGTGCCCTGCAGCATTCGCGGAAGACCGGGACAACTGGTCGTGGACACCGGCGCGTTTGTGACCGCGCTCGACGACGAAGCGATGCGCGCGATCGGTTTGCCGAGCGAGCGTTCGTTGCTGACGGCGCGCGGGTTCAACGGTCGCGTTCGCCCGGTCTTCCTGGCGCAGACGGAGGACCTCAAGATCGGCGCCGCCGTGATCGCACCGCAAAAGTTCGCGGTCATGGATCTCTTCGCCGAGAACAAGCCGCGCCGCACCTACACCGGGATCAATCGGATCGAGTATTACTCCGCGCAAAAGCCCGCTCCGGGCGAGCGCATCTTCGGTTTGCTCGGCAATGAATTGCTCGATCAACGCCGCGCCATCATTGATCTCGACGGCATGAGCCTTTTCCTGAAGTGAGGCGTAGCGGCGTTGGAACTAGCGCGCGCTATTGTCGCGTCAATCGTTCCGGAAGCCGATGGACGGACACGTCATCGGCTGATTCTGCCGCGCTATCCCGCTTTGTAGAAGTAAAGCTTGTGGCGCGAGAAATCGATGATCGTTCCGTTGGGACCGAGAATATCCATTCCGAGCAGTCCGATGACCTTGCCGCCGCTGCTCGGATAGAAGCCGAACTTGCCTACTCGCAAATCGTGCGCTCGGACGTTTACGCCGCCGATTTTGAACGAGCGAACGCGTGTCAGCTTCGTGCGGCTGATCACTCCCGCCGCGTCGATCGAACCTGTCCGTGTGTTCATCGCCGCCGCTTTCATCTTCGGGATAAACCGTTCATCCACTCCGGCCAAAGTCGCCCCAGTATCGATGAACATGTATCCCGCAGCATCGTTGATCTCTATCTCAACCAGACAGTCGTGACCGGGCGTTTGGGTGAAAGAAACCTCCGAGAGACCCGCCGCTTGCAGGGCCGGTCCAATCACAGCGCGATGTCCGGTCCCAGGAGGCCGTAGATAGACGCGGAGATTGTGAAGATCGACCACGGCGGAACAGGTCCGCAAAAATCCCGCGCCGAGGAAGCCATCCGCGCCGACCGAGCGGCGTATCTTTTCATTCTGCAGGCTCTTGAAACTTCCGAAGAATAAGGGCACCTGCTTCATCTCGACGTTACCGACGAGGACCTGCGCGGCGACCCCTTTTGTCATCCCCTTAAACTCAACGCCACTGGCGCTCCTCCCGCCCTCTTTTAGCGCCTCGGTCGGCAGACGCAGCGCACCCGCAAAGCCACTGTCCAATGTAATCCCGTCAGCCCCCCAGCCAGTATCCACCACCAGCAACGCCTTTTTTCCATTCACCATCGCGATAACAGTGAGCACA
>JACDBM010000199.1 GCA_013694945.1 Chthoniobacterales bacterium | reverse complement strand
CCAATCAGAAAGAGAGCGCCCAGTTGAACGAGACGGCGCGTAGTCATATGGCTAGTCATGGTGGTGCTATGGCGCGGGCGCGGCAAAAATTCAAATAGTCTCATCAGGCAGCACGATGCAGGGAATAGGCGACGGCCTAACGAACAATTGTCCTGTCAAGGTTCGGATCGCAGAGGGATCAGACGCTCCTCCCGCGAACGAAATGCAGGACGAATACGATCACCGCGATCACGAGAACGATGTGGATGACGCCGCCTGCGATCTTCATGACGAAACCGAGCAGCCAGAGAGCGAGCAGGACAAGAGCGATAGTGAGGAGCATACTGAGACTTCGTGCGTGGCCCCCTTTGTGAGGGTGTTCGCAGCTCGATCGCCACGACGCGAGCGCCGCGATTCTGTTCGACTCAAGGTGTCTCATCAGGAAAATGTCGAATGTGTCACGCGCAGAGTTCTCTCGATTCTAATTTAGCGCGACCGCTCAACATGGAGCACAGGAGGTGAGCATTCTTGAGACGGAAAGGCTGCGCTTGCGCGAAGTGGATCAAAGCGATGCGGAATTCCTGATCGAGGTTCTCAACGAACCGGCCTTTATCCGCTTTGTGGCCGATCGAGGCGTTCGCACCAGAGCGGATGCTCTGGATTACCTTGCGAAAAAGATCACTCCCAGCTATCGCGAGTTCGGCTTTGGCTTTTACGTCGTGGAGTTGAAAACGAGTCGCGAGCCGATTGGCATGTGCGGTTTAATCAAACGCGAGACGCTGGACGACGTGGATATTGGCTACTCGATCCTGCAAAGGTTCTGGGGCAGGGGATACGCCTTCGAGTCCGCCGCGGCCCTCATGAAATACGGGCGCGAACAGCTGGGAATCCCGCGCATTGTCGGGTTCACCGCGCCGGACAATCTCAGCTCGATCAAGTTGCTGGAGAAGCTGGGCCTCCGCTACGAAAAGACCATTCAACTGCCCGGCTACGAGGTAGAGAGCAGGATGTTTGTCTGAGCCGGACGCCTCGGAAGTCAGTCAAGCGGCCGGACGATGTAGGTGCCGGCCTGCTTGTCGTCCTCCAGCTTCAGCAAGCCGCGTTTTTGCGCTTCGAGGAGCAGCTCGTTGAAGGCTCGGAAACCATGCGCGCGTTCGTTGAAGCCAGGATTGCGTCGTTTGATCGTCTGCTTGATTAACGAGCCGCGAATCTCGTAATCCTCACCGCGTTCCGCGCGCAAGGCGTCGAGGGTTTGCGCGACATACTCGAGCGCTCGATCCGGCGAAGGGCCACGCGTTTCCTCCTGCTGGACCGCTGCCGCGGGTGCGCTCGTGGGCGAGGTTCGCCGCTGCCTAGCCGGTTGCGCACGCTCAATGCGCACCAAATCGTCGTAGTAGAGGAATTCGTCGCAGTTGCTGATGAAGAGATCGGAGGTGGACTCCTTCACGCCCATCCCGATGACCGTCTTCGCGTTCTCGCGCAATTTACTGACGAGAGGAGAAAAATCCGAGTCGCCACTGATGATCACGAACGAATTGACGTGGCTCTTTGTGTAACAGAGATCGAGCGCGTCCACGACCATCCGAATATCGGCGGAGTTCTTGCCGGACTGGCGCACATGCGGGATTTCGATCAGCTCGAAGGCAGCTTCGTGCAGCCCGCGTTTGAACTCTTTGTAGCGGTCGAAGTCGCAATATGCCTTTTTTACGACGATGTGCCCCTTGAGGAGGAGACGCTCGAGAACTTTGCGAATGTCGAAGGCGGGGAACTTCGCGTCGCGCGCGCCGAGCGCGATGTTCTCCAAGTCGAGATATACCGCCATCGTGGCATCGGCTTCGTGAGTGCTCATCCTCGGGACCTTACCGGCAGCGCGACAACCGGACAGCGGAAATGTTTGCCCCAGGCAATTCCGCACCTACGGCGACCTACCCAGATTTCATCTGCAGACCCGGACCGAAGAAGATCAGCGACCAAATAAACCGACACGGAACGATCTTGCCGTTGCGAAACCCGGGAATAAAAAGGGCGTCACGAATGGGCCCGGCCACCGCCGGACCGAAGTTCATGCCCGGAGGATGTTCGTACGCCACTTTGGCGCCGAGAACCTGCCCAGTCTCATTGATATCCATCGTCACGGCAGCCACACCTTCGTGTCCTGGCGCGCCGGGAGGCCAATAGATTCCCTTGAAGTTGGGGTTACCGGTCACAAACGCGAATTGCGGGGCAATGAAGTCACTGCCACCCTTTAGATCCTGCTCTTCCTGGTTCAGAAAAATCCGCAGGTGCGGCTTTCCGGCTGCAATGAAAAAGCTGACGGTTCCTTCCAACCAGACATTTATTCGGTTGTGATGGTAAACCGCTGGTTCGAATTGGATTTGGTTGATCCGGCCCAGCACCTCTTTCTGCAAGAGTTCGGAGTTGGGGCTACAGCGATAGGCCTGCATCGAAAAGCCCTCACCAAGGGTCGTAA
>JACDBM010000196.1 GCA_013694945.1 Chthoniobacterales bacterium | reverse complement strand
TGACCATGCTGCACACCCGCATCGCCTATCCGAAACAGGAGACCAAGACGCCTTTGTTGCAACCGCATGAAACTGCGCGCCCGGACGTGATGGCAACAACGAGGAGACCACCCTCTGCGCCACCGGTCTCCGCTGCGTGAGGCCGGCCGGGGAACGCTTGCGCGACTGGGGCGCGAAGACAGCGATCGTTCTCGGCTCAGAATTGAATTCGCTAGTCCAGGAGATTTCCCCGAACAGCGCATCCCGTATTCCGAGTTCCCCGATTTCCCAGAGGGGATAATTCCAGGGCACTGCGGCGAATTTTGCTCTCGCCTGGGTGAACGAAACCCGTGTGATTTACGCGGCCGGGCGCGCGCACTTGTACGAAGGTCACACTGCTTCGGCAGTCACTGCTGTAAGTCGCCGGTTTTTCCCGCCTAACGAATTGGGCGGCCGAAATCAACCCGGATCCACTCAGCCACACAGAGGTGCTGACGAGAGCCGAAAGTGCCGTTGCCGCGTTCGACCGGCTGCTCGCCGCCACTCTCGCCTCGGCCTAGATTTCGTTCCCTGGCCTGCGCGCGCGTGGCTCGCGATCTTTCGTCGTGGCGGTGCTCGGGCGGGTCACGAAAGGACCGCCTTCCAGGGGAGCGGACGCAGTGAAAGCAACATCAGGCATGTCGCTCGGAAGACCTTCCAGCGGAAATTCTTTGCGTAACGGGAAGTAAGGATAACCCTCCCACATCAAAATGCGGCGGAGGTCCGGGTGCTGGTTGAAACGGAGACCCATCATGTCGTAAACCTCGCGTTCGTGCCATTCGGCTGTGGGCCAGAGGTCGGAGACCGTATCGATCGTCAGGTCATCTTCTGAGACCTTCAGTTTCAGACGAAGATGAACTGCGAACGGCATCGAGTAGAGCTCGTAGGCTAACTCGAAGCGCGGCTCTTCTCCGAAATTATCGATGCTCGTGATGTCGAGCAGGTAATCGAAAGAAAGCTCGTCGCGGCAGAACTGCGCAACCTCCCTCACGTGCTCGCGTGATATCGTGACTGTAGTCTCGCCCCGGAACTCCGCCTGCGCCTGGATCTTGCCTCGCAGCGGTTTGCCGCGCGACTCGAGCAGCTCCCCCGCAGTCATGCTCGGAGCTTTTCGCCGCGCCGCACGTAATCAGAATTGCCGAACATCTCGCGTTTCTGTTCGCGGAAGGAATGTTCGCCGGAGATCTTCTCCTGAAGCTTCATCAGACCTTCGAGCAACGCCTCTGGCCGCGGCGGACAGCCGGAAACATAAACGTCGACCGGGAGAAGCTGGTCGATGCCTTGCAGCACGGCGTAAGAACGATACATGCCGCCCGTGGAAGCGCAGGCACCCATGGCGATCACCCATTTTGGCTCGGGCATCTGCTCGTAAATGCGCTTCACCGCCAACGCCATTTTGTAGGTCACGGTTCCGGCAACGATCATGACATCGCACTGGCGCGGGGAAAAACGCATCACCTCCGCGCCGAAGCGCGAAATATCGAAACGCGACGCCGCCGTCGCCATCAGTTCGATCGCACAGCAAGCCAGGCCCATCGGCATGGGCCAGAGGGAATTTTTCCGCATCCAATTTATGGCCGCGTCCAGCTTCGTGAAAATTACATTCCCCTCGATCTTCGAATCGTAGGCTGCTGGTCGAACATCAGACACAGCGAACACTAAAGTTGGGGTTATGAGAGGCAAGGGGAATGTCGCTCGCGCGGAGGCGCCTCAGAGCCAGCATTCCACCGGAACCATTGCCACTCGACCAGAAGCAATTGCGCGAAAAGTTTCGCGTTAGGCGACTCGTGCCGCGAGCTGATCCCGGCCGAAATCAATCGCGCCGCTCACTCGGCTCGATTGAATCGCGTCGTAAACTGTCCTGCCGAGTTCCGCGATTTCGTATGGTTTTGCGATGACGCCGCGGAACCCGAAGTCTTGGTAGCGGCTCATAGTGGAGTCCATCGCATACCCACTGGAGACAATCGCGTTCACCGTTGGATCGATTTCGAGCAATCGTTTCAGCGCCTCTTTCCCGCCCATTCCGCCGGGCAGCGTGAGATCGAGAATCACCAGATCGAAGCGTTCACCTGTGTCCAACTTCTCCTGATAAAGGGCCAAGCCTTCGAGCGCAGTCTCCGCTCCCGCCACTTCGTAACCGAGCTCGCTGAGGGTGAATTCGACCAAGTCACGGATGGCTTCTTCATCATCCACGATAAGCACACGGCCAGTGCCGGTGATGACGGGGCCCATCGTCCGCGGCAGCTCGCGCGGCACGGCGTCGTGCCGAGCAGCGGGCAGATAAAGCGTGAAGGTTGAACCAAATTCCAACCGCGATTTAACCGTGATCAGACCTCCGTGATTTTTCATGATCGAGTAGGTCGTGGCCAGGCCGAGACCATTGCCCTTTGCCTTTGTCGTAAAGTACGGGTCGAAAATACGCTTGAGGTGATCTTCGCGAATACCGCTGCCTTCATCGCGGATGGCAACGCGGACGTAATCGCCCGGTTTCAAGGTCGGGAATGGCCGGCGTCGTGTTGGGGTGATAGACGAAATTATCGCAGGCCACATGCAAAGTGCCGCCATTGGGCATCGCCTGGTCCGCGTTCACCGCCAGGTTGCCGATCACCTGGCTGATTTGACCCAGATCGACCTGTGCCGGCCAGACATCCTGCGCAAAAGTGAACTGACTCCGACAGTGCGTGCCGTGAAGCGAAAAGCGGACGGTGTCGTCGATTAGCCGTGCGATCGAAGCCGTCTTCTTAATCGGTGCCCCGCCCCGCGCGAAAGTGAGGAGCTGCTGCGCCAGATCGCGCGCGCGCATGGAAGCGTTCTTCGCATCGTTCAAACGCGTGGCCATCTCATTGCCCGGCGGCAGACGCAGCGATACGAGTGAGATATTTCCGAGAATGGCCGTGAGGAGATTATTGAAGTCGTGCGCAATCCCTCCGGCGAGAAGGCCAAGTTGCTCGAGCGTCTCCGCCTTGCGCCTTTCCGCCTCGTTTCGCTGCCGCTCGGTGATGTCGCGGAAGACCAGGACAACTCCGACAATCTCGTTTTTGTTATCCCGAATCGGTGACGCTACTTGCTCGATGGTGCGTTCCACGCCCTCACGCGCAATGAGCGTCCCGCTTCCCGGCAGGCTTTGGAGAATGGATTGAGCTTCGTTTCGAGAGCCATTTTTTTGCGTCCGCGCCTGCGCGGCCAAATCGATCGCGACCGCAAAGACCGTCTTGAGAGGCTGGCCGATTGCCTCTTTGCACTCCCATCCGGTAAGCTCCTCACCGGCCTTGTTGATCATCACGATCCTGCCCTGCACGTCCGTCGTGATGACACCGTCGCCGATGGCGCGCAGCGTCACGGCAAGTCTTTCTTTGTCTGCCGCAATCTCCTGCTCGAAGCGCTTCCGTTCCGTCACGTTGCGGATCATGGCGACGAACAGCTTCCCGCGGTTTGCCGTCATTTCGCTCAAAGAAATCTCGATCGGGAAAGCCGCCTGGCGCCGTGTGCGACCAACGGCGAGAGTCGTGCTGCCCGTGCGTCGAGCGAGATCATCCCATGCACAAGGCGAGGGAAACGCGTCCGGTTCCTGCGAATAGCACTTCGGGACCAGCTTGGTAAACTTCTGGCCAATCATCTCGTTATCGATGCAACCGAACATCTTTTCCGCTGCGGGATTCATCGAGCAGATCGCCCCTCGCTCATCCACCGTGATCATACCGTC
>JACDBM010000173.1 GCA_013694945.1 Chthoniobacterales bacterium | reverse complement strand
GGTAAAGAAATACCAGAGCCCGACCGCGCAGAGCGCAACGATCGGCACTGCAAGCCAGCCGTGACGGAGGAACCAATCGAGGCTGCGGCTGTAGAAATTCAGGACCGGGTCGAAAAAGCTTTGGGTGAACTTTTCCATCCAGGTTTTTTGGTGCGAGGGCCCGCGTTCCTTCAGGAGACGAGCGCACATGAGCGGAGTGAGGGTGAGCGAAATCAGGCCGGAGGCGAAAATGGCTACGATAATTGTGACCGCGAACTCGCGGAAAATGCGGCCGAGCAAGCCGGGCATAAAGACGAGCGGGATGAAGACCGCCGCGAGCGACAGAGTCATCGAAAGGATGGTGAATGAAATTTCGCCGGCGCTGTTCAGCGTCGCCTTGTAGATGGACTCACCGCTTTCGGCGCGGCGGACGACATTTTCGAGGAAAACAATCGCGTCATCGACCAGGAATCCGATCGCGAGGGTGAGCGCCATGAGCGTCAGGTTGTTGATCGAATAGCCGAGCGCCCACATGGCGAGGAACGTCACGAGGAGCGAAAGCGGCAGCGCGACGACAGGGATGAGTGTGTCTGTCGCGCGACCGAGGAAGATGAAGATGACGATGATCACCAGGACGAAAGCAATCATCAGCGTGACCTGAACGTCCTCGACGGAATGCACGATGCTCTGGGCGCGGTCGAAGGTTGGAATCAGGTTGATCGAACCGGGCAACTCGAGACGGAGTTGCGGCAGGAGCGCGGTGATGGACTCGGCGACTTCCACCGCGTTAGCCCCCGCCTGGCGGGAGACAGCCATGACGATGACGGAAGCCGGAGGATTGAAGCCGCGGGCAAAGAAATGCCGCGAGAGCCGCTCATCCTGCACGGTATCAATGACGTTTGCGACATCGCGCAGGTAAACGGGTGAGTTGTCCCGGCCGCGGGCGATGATGAGATTGCGATAGCCTTCCGCGTCTTCGATCTGCCCATTGGGACGGAGGACGAAGGACTGCGACTTCCCATCGAACTGGCCCGCCCCCGAGTAGGAGGTGCCCGCGCGGATCGCGTTCGAAAGTTCATCAAAGGTGATGTTGCGGGAGGCCAGGGCGCCCGGATCGACCTTGACGCGAATGGCGCTTTTCACCCCGAAGATCTGGACCTGCGAAACGCCGGGCAGGATGTTGATTCGCTGCTGGACCTGTGAGGTCGCGTATTTGTAGAGATCGCCGTCCGTCAACGTATCACTCGTTAGGGCGATATACATGACCGGCTGGTCGTTCGGGTTCGATTTCTCGAAACGCGGCGGGCTCGGCAGATCGTTCGGGAGTTGGCCGGAGGCACGCTGAATCGCCGCCTGCACGTCGATCGCCGCGGAGTCGATGCTCTTCGAAAGGTCGAACTGGAGAGTAATGTTGGTGCTGCCCTGGGTGCTGGAGCTGGTGCTGAGCGTGAGGCCGGGAATCTGGGTGAATTGCTTCTCGAGCGGCGTGGCGATGGTGTTCGCCATCGTTTCCGGATTCGCTCCGGGATACGACGCGCTGACGGAAATGACCGGGTAATCGACCGCAGGCAGGTCATTCACGGCCAACTGCTTGAAGGTGATGATGCCGAAGACAATGATCGAGGTGGTCAGCAGCATCGTCATGACCGGCCGCTGAATGAACGGCTTCGAGAGCCCAGAGGAGAACTGGACCAATTTCGCGGCGGGCGTCCTGCTCTCGGTCACACGGACGCCGTGAACGAGATGCCCGCCGGCGCCGTTCCCGTCTGGCTCTGCGCCGTCGCGCGGACGCCGGTCGATCTTTTCGGAATCTGCCATGACTCGCTTTTAGTTGATCGCTTTCGCCCGCGGCGGCCCGGGCCCTTCTCCGCTACTTGGAGGCCCGGCTTCCTTGGCGATAACCTTGGCACCGGGTGCAAGCTGGAGCTGACCGCTTACCACGACGGTCTCGCCTTCACGCACGCCTTCGCTGATGACAGTGAGATCGCCCTGAACCTGACCAGGTTTTACCTGACGAAGATCGAGTGTGGAGTCAGGCTTCACAACGAAGACATAAGGACCGTTCTGGCCGATCTGGACCGCGCCACCAGGTACTAAGGTGGCGCCTTTCAGGATATCCAGAATAAGACGGACATGGACGAACTGCGCCGGCCACAAAGCGCGATCGGGATTTGGGGTGACGCCGCGCAGTTTCACAGTGCCTGAGCCGGGCTGGACAGCGTTATCGATAAAATAGAGATCGCCCATGCGGGCCTCCGTGCTGTCACCTTCGGCGTCAGTCATCACCTTAAGGTTTTCGTTTTCCAAATAACGCCGGACGAGGGGCAGATCAGGCTCGGAGATTGTGAAGTCAGTGTAAATCGGATCCAGACCCTGAATGCTGACTAACGGCGTGCCGCTGCCCGGGCTGACCACGTTGCCGACGTCCACGTTGCGCAAGCCCGCGCGGCCGTCGATGGGCGCGCGTACGTCACAGAAATCTAGATTCACCTGCGCGGCTGCGACCGCCGCTTCGGCGCTCTTCACCCGTGCTTCATCGGCCGCAGCGTTGGCCTTGGCGGCATCAAACTCCTGCGGAGCAGTGACGTTTTTCGCGCGCAGATCAAGCTGCCGCCGCAGATTCGTCTGGTTCAACGCAAGCTGCGCCCGCGCTTGGGCAAATTGCCCCTGGGCTTGCTCAAACGCCGCCTGATATGGCCGCGGATCAATCTTGAAAAGCAGGTCACCTTTCTTCACGTCCGCACCGTCTTTAAATTCGCGTGACATGATTTGACCGGTCACCTGCGCCTGCACTTGCACGGTCTCCAAAGCGCTCGTCGTTCCGATTTCGTCCAGGTAGAGAGGCACGTCGGCCGCAGTGACCTTCGCCACCAGCACGGTGCGCGGCGGCGGCCCCTCACGACCCGCCGTTTTCTTGCCGCAGGCAGCGAAGACAAAGAGGCAGAGAACGAGGAAAGCAGCGCCCACGATGAGACGAAACGGGCGCAAGCCGGACGCGCGTTGATCCGTTCTTCCAATCATGACAGCGGTGACGGCGTTAGACCGTTTCTTGCTTTACGGCGTTCAGCCCGGTTCTGGACGCTGGGGAGCGAAACAGTCTCCGCGCGATCCCGAATTTGCGCGAGGACGCGGATACAGGTTTCGAGGTCCTGCCTTGGAATATTAGCGAGCAACTCCTGTCGAAGCTGCTGCGCGGTGCTGAAGATATTTCCAAGGACGGCGCCAGCCCGAGCTTGCAGATGGACCGTTTTGCAGCGGCGATCCTCGCTCGAGCTCTCGCGTTTGATCCAACCGTCCTGTTGCAGACGATCAAGAATGCCGGCAAGCGTCGGTTCTTCGATCCCTACTAGCGCGGCGATCTCTTTCTGAGTGAGCTTGTCGCCGCCACGCGCGAGGTAGGCCAGCGTCGTCCACTTTCCCATGCTCAAGCCGAGCGGCTTAAGTCGCTGATCGAGCTTCGTTCGCCAGGCGCGCGCGGTGGCCGCGAGGAGAAAGCCGATACGGTCGATCTCGGATTCGGACATGGAGCGGTTAGCATGCTAACGAAAGGGCTGGAGTCAACTGGAACTCCTGGAAACCTCCGCGCCCACTTTGAGCAGCGACACCTCTTTATCCCGGTAGTCGCGCAGCCTTAGGACAGGCTGCGCCTGAAGGGGCTGCCACTGCCTGCTGGTGATTGCCTGGTTTTCTGTCTCTGGCTGCACAAGGAGATAACGAGCGGTAGCAGGAACCTCCGCCACCTTGTGCACGTAGACGATCGGAGCAAGAACGTAAAAGAGGGATGGCTGGTAGTCGGGATTCACGGCATACAGCGTTTCGGTGGCTGGGAGAGCCGCGTTGATTTGCGCCGCGATATTTCTGACCTTCTCTCGCCCAGCCAGGAAAGGCATCACTGCCAGCGCATAAACGGCAATCCCAAGACACGCGGCAATGGCAACCAAAGCGGGAAGGCGCACTTCCGACGCGAAGGCAGAAGGCCTGCGCAGACGCAACCAGTCGGGCAGCTGGCTGCCTCCGGCAACGAGCACCATCGCGATGAGCCACGACGCGGGGGCGAGCAGCGGCATGGTGTAGCGCGGCAGCGTTCCGGGCAGCAGCGAGACAGCGACGAATGAAATCGCGATGCCCCAGAGCAGGCCTTTGGCGACGGCAGCTTGTCGCCCATCTGAAAAACGGGCTTTGTTGACGAACGGAAGAAGCGGAGTCCAAGGCAGGAAATAACAAAGGCCGCGCGGGATGTTCATTAGCCAGCCGCTCAGGTTGAAGTCTTCGCCGGTAAGGCGCCCGGAGAATTGTCGCGTCCAGGTGTGAGTCACATCACTCGCTTCCATCAGCTGAAGACAGGGTATCGCCCAGGCAGCGAAAATTCCGAGCATCAGGACGATCCCAAGCAAGTGCGCGCCGCTCCACAGTTTTCGCAGCTCTCCGTGCTGGTAGAGAACGGCGCAAACAATGGCGTAGAAAAACACGAGATGCAGCGGCCCTTTCGCGAGCATTCCCAGACCGAGAAAACTCCAAGGCACAACCCACGTAAACCATCTCGAACGTTCCTCCTGCCACCAACTAAGCCAGCAAACCACCGCCAACCCGCAGAGCGATGCATACAAGGCCTCGATCTCGATGAGTCTCCCTTTTTCAATGATGCCGAAATTCGTCATCCAGACGAGCGCACCGGCGACCGAACCGTTCGGGCCTAGAGTCTTTTGTCCGAGAAAAGCAAAGGCCAGTGCGACGGCGAGAACCGCCAATGCAGAAGGTAGCCGCGCGGTCCACTCATTCCGCAGGCCGGAGAGTTTGAAGGAAGCGGCGACCAGCCAGTTCACGAGCGGCGGCTTGCTAAAGTACGGATCACTGCCGACGTATGGGACAATGAAGTTGCCACTCTGCAGCATTGCGATCGCGGGCAAGATTCGGCGGCCTTCCTCGCCTTTAATTTCGAGCGTGCCCAGGCGCGTGAGGTAGATCGCGGACCAGACCGCGAGGACGAGCCAGACGCCGGACGCGCGGGACATGGTGGACTGTTGCGGTCTGGCAGCAGCTTGCAAAGCGTTTACCGCGGGCCGGTGTGAAAATTCCCGCCTGTTGTTTCAGCAGCTGCCGACTAGCAGCTTGACGACGGCACGGACGAAACCTACTTTACGGGTCTAGTTCGCGGTCGATAGGGAGTGGGAGCCGGTGTCCCACTCCTTTTCGTCTGCGGACTCGATGTGTTTATGAACGCCGAGTTTATCGCCATGCTGGATTACCTCGAGCGGGAACGCGGAATCAAACGCGACATCCTGCTGGAGGCGGTTTCGAACGCTCTCCTTTCGGCTTCGAAAAAGAGCGTGAGCGCGTCGCGGGATCTTCGGATCGATATCAATCCGAAAACGGGCGAGATTCGCGCGCTCGCGAACCTTCTTGTGGTGGAAACCGTCGCGAACCCGGCGGATGAAATTTCCGTGAACAAAGCCCGCGCGCTCAAGCCGGAAGCACAGATTGGGGACGCGGTGGAAGTGGAAGTGACGCCGCGCAATTTCGGCCGCATCGC
>JACDBM010000168.1 GCA_013694945.1 Chthoniobacterales bacterium | reverse complement strand
GCGCGGGGCGCCGCGATCCTCACCGCGGCGGAGCGGGGGCTGCCGATTTTTGAGTACGCTCCCACTCGGATAAAACAGGCGACCGTCGGTCGTGGTGGCGCGGCAAAGGACCAGGTCGCATTCATGGTGCGCGCGCTTCTGGGCTTGACCGAAACGCCGCCGAGCGACGCGGCAGATGCGCTCGCGATCGGCCTCACGCATTTGCGCGCGCAAGAGGCGGCGCGACTTGGTCTTCCAGCGGGAGCGCAAATTTAGCCTTCCGGCGTTATGATAGACAAGGTGAGGAACGCAGAAATGTCTCTCATCCCGATGAATCAATATCCACCTGGTGCCTGGTCTTCGTGAGTTGGACCTGTATATGGAAATCGAGACGACAGCCGTTCACGAGCGGTCCTTGAACGCTCGATGGTTGGGCCGCCTTAGTTATGGCGAGGCGCTCGCGGTGCAGGAGGAACTCGTTGCGAGAAAGCGCGTGGACCAGTCGTTAGGCGACGCGCTGCTTCTGCTCGAACACGAACCCGTCTATACCATCGGGCGCACGCCGGATCAGTCGAGCTTGCGGGAAGCCTCGCATTTGCCGCATCCGCTCTTCCCAATCAACCGCGGTGGGCAGGCGACTTATCACGGCCCTGGTCAACTTGTGGGTTATCCGATTATTGATTTACGCAGCTACGGCCAGGACCTGCATCGTTATCTTCGTTGGCTTGAAGACGGATTGATCGAGTTCCTTGCGTTGCTCGGCGTGGATGCGCAGACACGCGCTGGTCTTACGGGTGTGTGGATAAGTGACCGCAAGATTGCCTCGATCGGAGTCGGCGTTCGCCACTGGATCACGATGCACGGCTTCGCCTTAAACGTCGCGGGCGACCTCTCCGGGTTCGATCACATTGTGCCCTGCGGGATTGCAAACGTGGCGATGACCTCGATCGAAAAGGAGTCTGGCAAAACTTGGACCGTCGAGCAGCTGGCGGCACGCGCGGGCGAGCTATTCGGGCGTAGCTTACCGAAGCTGCACGTTCCAAAGCCGCTCGCGCCGATGCAGGCTGGGGCAGGAGATGGTGACCTCAAAGCGGGCGCATCACTTGCTGGATCGGCTGGCGCTGCTTCCTTGGACGTCGATGGGAATCCCACTTGAAGACACAGCGGCGGACATCCTCAGCAAAGCTCAGCGCGGCCTCGGAATCTCCGACAGCCAACTCGCAGAGCAGGCTGGGATTGATGCCGAAAGGGTTCGGCGGTTGCGCGACGGCCATCTTGACAGCGAAATAATCTCCGCGGTCGCGCCGGTCCTCAGGCTGGACGGCCCGGCGCTAATTAAACTCGCAGAGAATCGGTGGGAGCCCGCGGACGTGGAACCGATCGACGGTCTCGCGCAGTACAACACAGTCTATGCCGATATGACTGTGAACGCGTATTTGCTCTGGGATCCAGCATCGCGTGAGGCAGTCGTGTTCGACACGGGAGCGGATTGCAGCGAGATGCTCGACCGGATAAAGCGCGAGAGGCTGACGGTTAAGTTAATCCTCCTCACGCATTCCCATCCGGACCACGTCGCGGACCTGTCGCGACTGCGGAAGGAAACCGGGGCGCCCGCTTATATTTCGAGACGCGAGTCCGCGAACGACGTCGCGGGGATTGACGAAGGGGAGCGGTTCAAATGCGGCGCGCTTCGCATCGAAGCCCGTCTTACCTCCGGTCACTCGGCCGGTGGCATTACCTTTGTGGTCGAAGGGTTGTCGTCTCTTGTCGCGGTCGTAGGCGATTCTCTCTTTGCTGGCTCTATGGGCGGCGGCGCTGTCTCCTATGAAGACGCCTTACAAAACAACCTTCAGAAAATCCTGACATTGCCGGACGAGACGATCGTCTGTCCTGGGCACGGCCCGCTCACTACGGTCGGGAAGGAAAAACGGGAGAATCCGTTTTTCGCCGGTTAAAGAAATCGATCATGAATATCGGATTTGTTGGAGTCGGCCGAATGGGCGCGAATATGGCGCGTCGGTTGAAGGAGCGCGGGTTTCAGGTCACCACCCTTTACGATATAAATCGGGCGGCGGTGACGGCGCTCGCGCAGGAACTCAGCGCCACTGCCTGCCCGACGCTCGGCGATGTGGCCGCCGGCGCCGACTTCATCTTTACGGTCGTCTCAGACGATTCCGCCATGCGTTCCATCTTCCGCGGCGACGATAACCTTCTGGTGAACGCGCGCGGCAAGTTGTTCATTAACTGCGCGACCGTCTCGCCGGATGTGCACGTCGAGATCGAGCAACTCGCGCGCAATGCGGGTGCGGAAACGCTCGAGACCTGCATGGCATCGAGCATTACTCAAGCGCGTGAAGGTTCGCTCTATCTGATGTGCGGCGGCAGCGCAGAAACATTCCGGCGAGCGGAGCCGTTGCTGCGGGAATTGAGTTCATCCCTGCGCTTTGTCGGAAAGACGGGTGAAGCCGCAAAGGTGAAAGCGCTCGTAAACATGGTCATGAATATCAACACCGCGGGTCTGGCTGAGGGACTCGGCCTCGGTCAGGCGCTGGGTCTTGATCTCACAATGCTCCGCGAAGTTTTCGCGCAAACCGGCGCCGCTTCCCGCGTCTTGCAGACAGATGGCGAAGATATGCAAAACCGCGATCACGCGACCTTCTTCTCAGCCGCGCACGCGGCGAAGGACAGCGGGATCGCGCTTTCGTTAGGCGAAGCTGCTGGTCTCCACCTTCCCCTCGCACGTGCTACGAAGCAGCAATACGTTCGGATGATCGCTGAAGGTTTGGGCGAGCTCGATAAATCAGGCATCGCCGAGCTCACCTTCAAAAATCGTCACACTCGCAGGCACCAAGGCTGATGTTTTTCGGCCGCGGATTTCGCGGACAATTAATGGCCAACCTCGCTGCCGTCGGTGATTGCGCGATTTGCGGCCGCGAAGAAACGCTCACACGACATCACCTGATTCCGCGGACGCGTCACTACAATAAGCGGAACAAGCGCGAGTTCGAACGCGCCGTCGTTCGGCAGGTGGTCGGCATCTGCCCGCCCTGCCATGAACAAATTCATCAGCTCCTATCCGAGAAGGAACTTGAGCGTGAATACAACACGATTGCGAAGCTGAAATTGCAGCCGCGCGTTGCGAAGTTTGCGCAGTGGATCGCGACGAAACCGCCCGGGTTTCGGGCCGCAATGCAGCCTGCGAATGACCGTGCTTAGTCGCGTCTCGAATCATGGTCAGGAACACGAAAGTTCCGGCTGGCTCGTTCGGATCGATCCGATATTATTTTCGGGAAAACTGCCGTGACCGTGCTCCCGGCGAGAACGGCGGCGCGCGTAAAGCCTCTAAGACTTTAGCGCTCCTCAGAGCCTCTATGAAGCCACGCAAAGCCGCGGTCGTTTTCATCTTCGTCACTGTTACGCTCGACATGCTGGCGCTCGGTTTGATCGCGCCCGTACTGCCGACGCTGATTCTCGATTTCCTGGGAGGTGATACTTCATCGGCAGCGAAGTGGTTCGGCATTTTTGGAACTGTTTTCGCATTGATGCAGTTCGTTTTCTCGCCGGTGCTCGGCGTCTTATCCGATCGCTTCGGGCGCCGGCCGATCATTCTCCTATCGAATCTCGGCCTCGGTCTCGACTACGTCGTAATGGCGGTCGCACCAACGCTCGGCTGGTTATTTCTTGGCCGAGTGATCGCGGGTATCACGGCCGCGAGCATCTCGACCGCAATGGCCTACATCTCCGATGTGGTCGCGCCGGAGAAACGCGCGGGCGCCTTCGGGATGATCGGCGCGGCCTTCGGAGTCGGATTCGTGCTCGGTCCGGCTCTGGGCGGATTGCTCGGCACGTCCGATCCGCGGCTCCCCTTCTGGGTCGCGGCGGGGCTGAGCCTGACGAACGCAGCCTACGGCTTCTTTTTCGTGCCGGAATCGCTGCCGCGCGAACGGCGGAAAACGTTCACATTACGCCGGGCCAATCCGATCGGTTCGCTCGTGCTTTTGCGCTCGCATCCGGAGCTGTTCCAGCTCGCGGGCATTCAGTTCATTGGCTACGTCGCTCACGAGGTGTTCAACGTGTGGGCGCTTTACGCGATCTTCCGCTACGCATGGAACGAAGGGATGGTGGGTCTCTCGCTCGCCGTCGTCGGCATCTGCTCGGTCGCCATTTCCGCGGGGCTGGTGGGGCTGATCGTGGCGAAACTCGGCGAACGGCGAACGCTTTATATCGGCCAATTCTTCGGCGGACTCGGAATGATGATCGCGGGTCTAGCCCGCACCGGGCTCGGCTACTTCGCTTCCATTCCGGTGATGATGATCTGGACGATCTCAGGCCCCGCCGCTCAAGGGATGATGACGCGGCGCGTGAGCGAATCGGAACAGGGCGAACTACAAGGGGCCATCAGCAGTTTACGGAGTCTCGCAGTAATCGTTGGCCCAGGCCTCTTCACATTTGTCTTCGCACTCTTCATCGATCAGAAACGCGGCTGGAATGTGCCGGGCGCGCCTTGGTATCTCGGCGCGGGGTTGCTCTTCGTCGCCATGCTGATGTCGACTCGGGTGAAGAAGCTGCCGCCTTCAGGTCCGTTGACCGGACCGGAGCGCAAAACGGTCGAGCCTGCTCGCATCGTGAATCCTCTCTCGCCTTCGACGCCACCGCTGGCGGATTCGTGAGCCGGGGCGGCTAAATCGCTGGCGGCGGATTGTGCAGCGCGACAGGCGCTTTGGCGCGCTTGCGCAGCTTCAGATTCAGCATCTCGACAAAGACGGCGAAGCCCATCGCGAAATATGTGTAGCCCTTTGGAATGTGAAAGCCGAGCCCTTCGCCGATCAGGTTGACGCCGATCAGGAGCAGGAAACTCAGCGCGAGCATTTTGATCGTCGGATGCCGCTCGACGAAACCACTGATTGCGCTGGCGAAGACCATCATCACCGCTACCGCGATGATCACGGCTGC
>JACDBM010000156.1 GCA_013694945.1 Chthoniobacterales bacterium | reverse complement strand
TCGAAAAGAAGCAACATTTCCACTGTCCATCGTCCAATGCCTCGCACTGCCGTGAGCCGCTGGATGATTTCTTCTTCGCTCATTTTTGCCAGGCGCGGGCCGGACGGAACCGTGCCGTCAATCGTCTTTGCTGCCAGATCTTTGATCGCGGCCGTCTTACTGCCGGAGAGACCGCAGGCGCGTAACGTCTCGTCTGGCGTGGCGAGAATTTGTTTCGGATCGAGCCACTTTCGCTTCGGGTAGAGAGCCCGCACACGGCCCCAGATTGTCGCAGCCGCTTTCCCACTTAGTTGCTGATAAGCGATGGATTCCGCGAGGGCGTCGAATGGCCTCGCGAGGACGCTGGAACGCGGCGCGAAAGGCTTGGCTCGCGCAATCAGCTCCGCAAAGCGCGGGTCTGTCTGCGCCAGGTGTTCTTCCGCTGCCTTCGGGTTCCACGGTTCTTCGCCGTCGATTTTTCCCATCGTTTTGTTCAAATACTCAACCGCAGGCGTTGCGCGAAGCGGAAAACATAAGAGCGTCGAACGCTAACTTTCGGCCTCTGGAGGAATCTTCTTTCGCAGGAGGATGAATGTCTTACACTCCCGCAGAATGAACAAACTGGCTCGCCTGCTTCTCGTCCTTGTCGCTACTTCCTTGTCCGTTGCGGTCGCGCAGGATGCCGCGCACAAGCAGATGGTCCAAACTTCGACGGTGGCGGAGGTCGAGCGCACACCGACCGAGATCTTTCGGCTGGATGGCTCCTACGTTTTTGAGAGCGACTTGCATAATGACGGGAACTTCGGCCCTCAGGATGCCCTTCAAACCGGGATCGAGTACTCGCATCGTTTTTTGCTTGGGGGAAGAATCTACCTGCGCGCTGGGCTCGCTTACAACCGGTTCGACTTCGGCGAATCCGTCGCGCCGGTGCCCGATCAGCTTTTCAGCATCGCCGGTATCCTGGGCCTCGAGTATCTGGTCGGGCGCGACGTCGGCGCGTTTTTGCAATTTCGTCCCGGCTACTACACGGAAGACCACATTGGAGCTTCCTCTTTCGATGTGCCGATCACAGCCGGCCGCGTTTTCATTCTGCAACCGGACCGGCTTTATCTCTTCATCGGCGCGAATGCCGCCTTCCTGCGCGGCGAGTACCCGGTCTTGCCCCTTGCGGGAGTAGTTTGGAAACCGAGCGAGCAATGGAACCTCTACGCGGTTGTTCCTGAGCCACGCATTACCTATTCGCCGAACAAGAAGATCGACTTTTGGGTCGGTGGTCAACTGGTCGGAGGTTCCTTTCGCACCGATCGCGACAACAACATCGTTCCACGGAAACTGAGCAACGCGCAGGTCGACTATAGCGAATACCGGGCAGGGCTCGGGATTGAATATCATCCTCGCGAGGAATTCTCGATTCTGGTCGGAGGCGGATACGCCTTTCAACGTCGGATCAATTTCGAGCGCGCCGGTGAACAGTGGAAGGCCGACGGCGCGCCTTACGTGCGCGTCGCGTTACAAGCGGAGTTTTAGGAGCACGTGCGAACACGAACTCACTGCTCGATGCGCCGGAGGAGGAACGCTGCGCCGAGAAAGGTAATCAGCGTCCCAAGGCAGAGCACCAGGAGGCTGGGTCCATAGAACGCCGGGCCGGCGTGATAGAGATTCACCAGCCGAAAGGCGCGGCAGAAGTGCGTGAGCGGAAAAAGTTCCGAGACGTAGCGAATGCCGGCCGGGAGTTGCTCCAGTGGAGCGAATGCTCCGGAGAGAACGAAGACCGGGAGCAGAAAAAAAACCGAGAATTGGATGGCCTGCGTTTGGGTACGCGAGACGGCGGAGATCACTAAGCCCAGCCCGAGCGAGCAAAGAAGAAACACCAGGCAGATCACGGCCAGGACAATCGGTTGATGAAACGCGACCTCAAAGTGCCAGCCCGCGAGCAAGACAATCATGCCGATCAAGGCGAGCGAGATCGCCAGATAGGGCAGAACTTTGCCGAGAACGATTTCACGCCGGTGCAACGAGGTGACCATCAGCTGATACAGCGTTCCGGACTCGCGCTCGCGCGCGATCGTGCACGCCATTAACGTGACGGTGATCAGTTGCAGAATCAGTCCGATGACGCCCGGGATGACATAGTCGATGAAGCGCTCCCGCGGATTGTAGAGCAACTTTTCATCGATCGACCACGGCTCCATCGCGGAGACGAATTGCTTGCGCACCTCAACCGGGATCTTCTCCGCCATGTCGAAGACTTCCTCTGGCAGGGCATCGATCATCTCCTGGCGCTCCGCGAGCTGAAACGCGCCCAGCGTCTCCTGCACGCTGCCGTAAAGCTGTGGCGCCACGTTCGTGTCGCTCGCATCCAAATGCAGTTGGAGCGGAACAGGCTTGCCGTTGGCGAGGCTCTCGCTCCAGCCCGGCGGAATTACGAGCGCGGCCTGCACACCCTGCCCCAAAAGGTCGGGATTGACCGCGGCGCCCTCCTCTTTTCGCCAACGAAAGGTCTTATTCGCCAGGAGCCTTTCCACAAACCGTTCCGTCCGCGGCGTTGCGTCGGCATTGATCAGCACCGCCGGGACGTCCGTCATTTCACCCGCTTCGAAAGCATGGCCGAATACCAGTGTGAAGATGGGTGGGAGCACTAGCAGCAGGATCAGGACACGCCGGTCGCGGTAGATGTGAAGAAACTCTTTGCGCGCAACGCTCAGGATTGCGTCTAACGAAGTCCGGTTCATACAGGAAGCGGCTTGAGGACGGCTGTGTAACCTTGCGAGTAGGCGGTGAAGACATCTTCCATGTCGGGCTCCACCCAGCGCTCTCCCAGCCGGTGGATTCCCGGGAATGGCCACTTCTCGCGCCAGCGGGCGAGGAGCTTTTCAGGTTCAGCCGCGTAAAGGCGGAGACTGCCGCTGCGCAGCGACACCCCCAGCACATCCGGTTCGCCGCGCAAACGCACGAGCGCCTCCATCACAGGATCGACATCGATCTCGAGCAGCTTTGCGCTGAAGCTCGACTTAAAGGCACGGGGCGATGCTTTTGCCAGCAAATGACCATGATCAATGAAGCCGACATCGGTGCAACGCTCCGCCTCATCCATGTAATGCGTGGTGATGAAAATCGTAATCCCGCCGTGGCTCAGATCGTAAAGGAGATTCCACATCTGCTGGCGATGGACCGGATCCAGCCCGGAAGTCGGCTCATCGAGAAAGAGGAGCGGCGGTTCGTGCAC
>JACDBM010000151.1 GCA_013694945.1 Chthoniobacterales bacterium | reverse complement strand
TGGATGCGCAGCGGGAGCAAATGGACGACTTGTTGGGCGCTTCCGAGCAACTCCGCGATCAACTGCGCGAAGTAAAGGCAGAACTTAAAGCGACGAAGCAGCTCGTGAAGGGGGCGAAAAGCGTCTGTCGCCGGAACGGCAAATGTTTTCAGGCAGGTTCGGAGCCGAAATTGCGCCGGACGCTGGGCGACAAGATTTTGCGTGAAATACAACGCATTCCGCGGCAGCTCGGCTTGCTCCCAAGCCAGCCCGGGCCGACGGCAAAGAAGAAGACGGAGCCGGTGGTGCCGGTGGATCGCTACGCAGCGTGGATACGGGAGCACGAGCCCAGCGCGCAAGAACTGTCGGAACAACGGCTCGCCTCGATCGAGATGCAGGAACGTCCAAAGTTCAGCCTGCTGGTGCCGGCGCACGATACGCCGAGACAATTCCTCGACGAAATGATTGCGTCGGTGGTCGCGCAGACCTACGACAATTGGGAACTGTGCCTCGTTGATGGCGGCTCGACGAATGGGCAAACTCTCGAAGCGATTGCGCGCTGGGTGGAACGTGAGCCGAAGCTGCGCCTTATCCGTTTACCTGAGAATGTCGGGATCGCCGAAAACACGAACTCTGCCCTTGCTGGCGCGAGCGGTGAGTTCGTGGCCTGCGTCGACCACGATGACGTGCTGGCGCCATTCGCGCTTTACCAGCTCGCGAGAGCGATCGCGGACGCACCTGAAGCAGACATCATTTATAGCGACGAGGACCGGCTGGGCGTGGATGGGAAGCGGCACGCGCCTTACTTCAAGCTGGAATGGAGTCCAGCACTCCTCTGCTCCTTCATGTATCTGGGGCACCTCACCGCCTACCGCCGTTCCCTGGTTCTGGCGCTGGGTGGTTTCCGGAAGGAGTTCGACCTGTCGCAGGATTACGATCTCGCACTGCAGGCGACGGAAGTGGCGCGCTCGATTCGCCACGTTCCTCATGTCCTTTACCACTGGCGCGAGCACCCCGCTTCGGGCTCGTTAGGCGGAAAGCCCGAGGCGCGGAAATCCAATCTCGCGGCTCTCGCGGAGGCGATGCGCCGACGGAATTTGCCGGCTGATGTGATCGAGCATCCGACCGCGAACCGGGCGCGGCTGAAGCTTGCCCGCTGGCCGCGTGTTTCCATCATTATTCCGACAGATTCGCCGATTCGTGCGCGTGCGTGTGTGACCGATCTTCCCCGCAAGACAGACTATCCCGATCTGGAGATCGTCCTGATCACGAACAGCAAACTCGCGGACAGCCTCGAAAGTGCGCAGCCAAACAATGCTTCGGTCCGGTTGGTTCGCTACGACAAGCCGTTCAATTTTTCCGACAAGTCGAACGTGGGTGCTCACGCCGCCTCCGGCGAGCGCCTGATTTTCTTTAATGATGACGTGGAGCCGAACCAGCCCGACTGGATCCAGGAGCTAATCGAGCAGCTCGAGAATCCAGAGGTCGGCGCAGTCGCGCCGAAGATGCTTTACGAGAACGGCAAGATTCAGCACGCGGGCCTGGTAACGGGAGTGCGTGGTCTTGTCGGCACGGCGTGTCATCAATGGCCGGGCGACGCAGCCGATTACACCAATTTTGCGCAGTCCCTGCGCGATGTCTCTGCGCTTTCGGCGGCCTGCCTGGCGATGCGGCGGGAGGATTTCTTCCGGGTGGGCGAGTTCGACGCCGTCCACACTCCAATCGCGCATTCGGATCTCGATCTTTCCTTCAAGGTGCGCGCGGCAGGACTCCGCTGCGTTTACACGCCGTTTTTGACGATGACTCATCGCGGCCATGCTTCCATCGGCGCAGCCGAAGCGGAGGAAAAAATGACCGCGCGCGAGAGGGTTTCGGTTTACCTCTTGAAACGATGGGCGGGCTACTCCTGCCACGATCCGTATTTCCCGGAGAACGTCCGCGATTGGCTCTACCTGGATTCGCCGACGCCGCTGCGGATGTGGGGGAAAAACGAAGCCGCGGTCCAGCCAAGAAACGGACCAGATCTGCTCGTCGTTTCCCATGATTTGAGTTGGAGCGGAGCGCCACTGATTTTGCTGCACATCGCGCTCTGGTGCCGGGAACATGGATTCTTTGTCGTCGTCATGTCACCGCAGGATGGCCCCTTACGCACGAAATTCTTCGAGGCCGGAGTGCCTGTTCTGGTCGATCCGCTCATCACGGAAGGGCATTCGTCGCTCCGTGAGTTCATGCGCGAATTCGATTGCGTGGTCGCGAGCACGATCTTCGGCGCTCCGATTGTGCGCGCAGCAAAATCGGCGGGCATTCCACACCTATGGTGGATTCATGAAGGCCGGGTGGCGGAACATTATCTGCGCGAAGACGGTGCCATTCGCGCCGCGTTGCGCCAGGCTGATCTGATCGTGACGCCGGATACCGGTAGCAC
>JACDBM010000144.1 GCA_013694945.1 Chthoniobacterales bacterium | reverse complement strand
CAAGCGGAAGAAAGGCCTGACGAAAATAAATTATGAGCATCCGCTGCTTGAGGAAGTCTGCGCCGATACCTATGGGGTGATGATTTATCAGGAACAGGTGATGGCGGCAGCCAGCAAGCTGGCCGGGTACTCGTTAGGTCAGGCCGATTTGCTTCGCCGCGCGATGGGGAAAAAGGACCGCCAGAAGATGGCGAAAGAGCGCGCCAATTTCATCCAAGGCTGCAAGGGCACGAACAAGATCGCGGAGAAAAAGGCAAACGCGATTTTCGATTTGCTCGAGAAATTCGCGGGATACGGCTTTAACAAGAGCCATAGTGCGGCGTATGGACTAATTAGTTATCAGACCGCGTACCTGAAGGCGAACTACCCGGTCGAGTTCATGGCCGGATTACTGAGCAACGAAATCGACAACACGGAAAAGATTTCGGTCTTCGTTGGCGAATGTAAGCGGATGGGGATTCCCATTCTCCCGCCGGACGTGAATCGCAGCGGCCTGAAGTTTACGCCCGAAAGTGGCACAAGTGTTCAATCGGCCGAGCCAGGGAGCGCAAGTTCGGAAACCTACGCCACATCAATCCGCTACGGCCTCGCCGCGATCAAGAACGTCGGGCAGGCCGCGATGGAAGCGGCGATCCGAGAGCGTGAGCACATGGGCGAGTTCACATCGCTCGAGGATTTCTGCCGCCGGCTCGATTCGCGCGTCGCGAACCGCAAAATGCTGGAGAGCCTGGTGAAAGCGGGCGCATTCGATTTCCTTGAGCGTGAACGCGCGGAGTTGTTTGCCTGCATCGATGAATCGCTCGCCGCGGCCTCCGCGTCGCACCGGGACAGGGCGTGCGGACAGGTGGCGCTCTTCGCTGACATGCCCGCTCCCGCATCGAAGTCCGCCTCGCGTCAGGTTCCCGCCTGGACCCGGCACGATGCTATGTCATACGAGAAGGAGTTGCTCGGCTTTTACGTCACTGGCCATCCGCTCGATGCTTACGCGGCCGTGATCGCAGCGGGAAACTACCAGACAATTGCTTCGTTAGGCGAACTGGCAGATCGGGCGACTTTCCGCATCGCCGGCGCAATCGTGCAGGTGGACAGGAAGTTCACCAAGAAAGAAGGCAAACCGTTCGCAGTCATTTTCGTGGAGGACCTTACCGGCACCTTGGAATTGGTGGTTTGGAACGACGTCTACGCGAAGATTTCGGACGCGCTGGTGCCCGGAAAGGTGATCGCAGTGCGGGGCGGCCTCGACAAACGTGACGAGGCGATCCGTGCGACGGCACAGAAGGTGAAGGTGCTGCCAGCGGACGCGGCGAATTCCCTAACGAGTGGTTCGCCGATCGCCATCGACAGCAACGGCGGGGCCGTCATTTTGCGCTTTTGTCCGAGTGCGACTTCCGCGGAATTGCGGGACGTGCGTCAGATTCTCGCCACCTCGCCGGGTTCGGCCATCGTGCAGTTGATCTTCGAACGCGCGAACGGTGAGGTCCTGCGCGTGGATGCAGGCGCTGAGCTTCGCGTTCAGCCGACGCCAGAGTTAAAGCAGCGACTTGCTCGCTGGCTTGCGGCCTAGCGCAGCGGCGCCCGCTTGGAAAAGGCCGAAGGACCCTCACCGCTGGTCACACGCGAGTCACAGCGTCGTCCATTCACGCATGTGAGGTGCCACGCCGTCTTCGCTGGCTCGAGATAGACCGCGTTTTCCTTTTTTTCGTGGCTCGCAACAGGTGAGGTCGAGTTTTAAAGTGCGCAGCTGTTAGCCGCCGTCACTCTGCGCGGATGGGATTGTCGAAGAGCAGACGGACAGTACCCGTTTCGCCGATCCGTTCCGCGAGCTGTTTTTGCAGCGCCTTCTCGGCTTCTGCTGGCAGTCCAGTTTGCGTCGCTCTTTCACGGGCAAGCTTCGGGAGCATCGCGAGTTCGTTTTGCAAATCGGCCGCCGAGATCCGGTTCCAGAAGCCGTTCTCGAATTCGAGGACCTCCACCTGCTCCTGCTCCACGCCTAGAATGGTTGCATGCGGAATTTGCACCGCGACTTCGTTCCCGCGCACATCGACTGACACATTATTTCTCAGATCGAAACCTGCTTTGACGTTAAAGGTCCCATGCAGCTTTACCCGCTTTGTGCTCCCGGCCCAAGTGTGCATGAACTCGTGCTCGACTTCCGTTTTGCGCGAGAGGACGGCAAGTTCCGCCACGGGCGAGGTTTCCTCCAAATACACCCGGTTGTTGATTGTGACGCGGGGTTGAAGCCCGGCGATCTGCACAAATGCATCGCGCGCCTTTCGTCCGAGGCGTTCCAGTTCTGCGCTGCCTTCTTGCGCGGTGCGCATCGGCCACGACTCGATTCGCCAGAAGAGGAGCGCGAGCAGCGCCGCGACGATCAGGAAAATAAGAGTGAAGGCGAGAGGCCATGAGAACCTGCGCTCGCGGCGCCGAGGATCGGCGTTCATGTGATCAAGGCAAAAAAGTACCGCCCCCCACGCCCAAAGAGCATGAAGGGCGGCTGTTCCCCCCAGAACAATCTTCCAAAACTGCGGACGAGTAAGCGAGCTTGCCTGGAGTCGCAACCAATTTTTGCCAAACCTTGCGACGCGCGTCGCGAATTGCCCTAGACTCGCGCGATGCAGCTCGGACTGCGCTACGAGACGGTTTACCGCTACGAGGAACCGGTCGCTTTTTCGCGACACGATCTGCGCCTCATTCCGCGGGGTGATCGCTTCAGCCGGGTGCGCCGCTTCAGCTTGAGGGTCGACGGTGGATCCCCGGTGCGCTTTTCGCGCGACGTTTTCGACAACGTGATTGCTTCGTTTTTTTTCTCTGAACCAATGCTGGAGCTGCGCTTCGACCTCGAAATTGATCTCGAATTAGAAAAGAAGGACGCCTTCGACTTCATTCTGGAGAGCAGCGCCGTCGAGATGCCGTTTGCATACGACCCGAGGTTGATCCCGATCCTCGCGCCGTACATCAAGCGGCAGACAATCGGCCTGCTGATTGTTCCAAACTGGCGACCGCCGGGCCAGGGACCCGCCGGGACCGTCAGCGCGCTGGTTGAATTGAACCACGCGCTGCGTGACTGCATTGCCTACGAACGGCGGGAAGAAGGCTCCGCGCGCTCGCCTGCTGAGACGTTGCGGCTCGGGCGCGGCGCCTGTCGCGACGTGATGGTCCTGCTCGCGGAACTCTTGCGTGGCGCAGGGCTCGCGGCGCGAGTCGTGAGTGGTTATATGGGTGAGGGCGACTCTCTCTCGCATCGCGCCGAAGGATCCTTGCACGCGTGGACGGAAGTCTTTCTCCCCGGGGCGGGCTGGGTAGGAATGGACGCGACCAACGGTGTTTTCTGCGACCACAATTTCATCGCGGCCGCGGTCGGACTTACGCCGGGAGATATCACGCCGATCAACGGAAAATATCTCCACCAGGGCACGATCCGATCCGAGATGACGAGCCGCTTGGAAATGGTGCGCGATGTAGACAGATCTCTGTGAGCCGCGTGCAGGGGCGAGTTGCTCACAAAAAAAGCATTTGGCAGTGCTGCGGCGCCGGGCGGAAAGACCGCCTACATTGCTGGTTACGTTACGAGAGATGCTCACGGAATTGCAGCTGCGGAATTTTCGTTGCTTTGAAGCACTACGAGTCGATTTCGGTCCAGGTTACAACTTCTTCATCGGAGCGAACGGGCAGGG
>JACDBM010000133.1 GCA_013694945.1 Chthoniobacterales bacterium | reverse complement strand
GCGGCGACTTCCGCTAATTGCTCGGGAAACGAGCCGCCGCGTAGAAAACTAAACGCGCTGCACGCGTGGAGTTCGACGTAAGCCATGGCCTGAAGCGAGCACGAGCGCGATCACGAGCAGGAGCACGAGAGAGACAAGACAGACGCGCAATTCAAACTCATGCTCGTGCTCGTAATCGAAATCTCAGTCATAGATCCCATCGATCTGCCACTTCTCTCCTTCCGAATGACACCGGCACAACGCGCCCCCTTCGAGCTGCAAATCCCATTCGGCGCGTGCCCACGCTTTTTCATCCCACCAGTTTCCAGACGCCATATATGGTCCGGCCTCAGCAACCACTTCGCCTTGCACTTCCGCGCTCCGCAAGTGGGCAGGCTTATTTTCGTCGAGCAGAACTGAAGCCGGCGGCGCAGCGCGGAAGCGGCGCAGCGGCGCTCCGTTGTAGCCGGGGGCGGTGACCCCAGCCCGGAGCAACGTGGCCGGGGGACAGCCGGGGTCAGCGCCCCCGGCTAGAGCGAAGCCCGTCTTCGCTTCCGGCTGCGGCAATTGCCACGAAAACGGCTCCATCCGAAAAGCGTCCGGCCGGTGCGTCTCCTCCAGGATGGGAGTGCCGACTCGCTCTGAACCGAGCAATCCCGTCAGCCGCGCAAGCGTCTCGGAAAGCTGGGCTGGGTCGCGCAGCGCGGCTTCAAACAAACTGAACTGCTGCTGCGAAGGCTTTGTCGCCTCGGCCTCGAGTGAGACCGCCACGATCGGAGCGTCGGATTTAAAATTCTCGAGATGCGTGTGCAGCATCCGGAAGAGCACTTCCACGTTGTTGCTCGGCTCGGGAATCTTGAAGAGATGCTCGTAGGAATTTTTGTCGCTAAAGGTGACGCGCAGATTCAGTTCTTTCGCGACCAGATAAAGTGCGCCGAGCCGCCGCGTTAATTGCTGCAAAAAGCGGCGCAGCATAAACAGGAGCGGCTCGCTGGTTTCGATCTCGTTTTCGAATTCGAACGTCTCCGCGAATGACTCCGGTGGCTGAACCAACTTCAGGAGACGCGTCGCTTTGCCGTTCGCTCGTTCCCACATCCGCACAGCTTCCGGACCCAGACGAAGGCTGACCTGCTCTTTCTCGAGCGCGGCCAGTTGTCCCAAGGTGTGAATGCCCCATCTGTGCAGGATGCCGACGATGCGCCGAACTTCGAGGTCGCGTTCGGCTTCGTGCTTGCTGTTGTAGCGACGGCGCTCTGTCGCCGTGTCCAGGCTCGATGATAGACAAGACGAGTCTTTTGCGGACTGTTGGGACAAAAGAGCGCCTTCCTGTTTCATGGACGCGTGACACGGTGACAGAGCACCGTCGCTACAACAGCAGCACTTGAAAATCCTGCCTTAGCAGGAGCGACACAGAGTAAAGGAAAAACGCGTGCCGGTCGATCGCTCATCGCGATGATGGCAGGAGCCTTGCTTTGACGTCGTTCGAAAGGGAGGAATTCGCGATCCACGCACGGGCGCGATTGGCATCCGTCTTGAGCCAGGCCATCGCAATGAATTCCATTTGGCTGTTGCGGGTGCCGTCGTTGCCAATTGTCTCCGCCCATTGCGCCGCCGCCGCCGGATCAGTCGCGGCGACACGCTGGGTGTAAACAGTCACCGCTGCATCGCGCGAGCCGCTGGCCGGTAAGGTGGCCAGCCACGCGCCGGCCGCATACGGATCGTTTTGCGCCCATCGATTCATCAGACTCTCGAAAGCTTTCGTGCGGCTTTTGCCTTCGGCGAAAGATGTTGCCCACGTGCTGGCGTCGCGCGGATCCTCGCCCGCCCATTGCCAGGCGATTGCCCCGGTCGCGTTACTTTGGGCGTCACTGGGCGGCATTTGCGTGACGAGCCGGGCCGCTTCCCGCGGATCGGATTCTGCCACGACCGCGACGATCGCGGGCAGGACAGCCTCGCGCCCATTCGCTTCCGTTAAGCTCGAGGCCCAACGCAAAGCGGCCTGCGGATCGTTGCGCGCCCATTGCCGCGAAACATTTTCCAGGAACCCTTTTCGTCCCTCAGTCTCCGTCGCACGCAACGCGAAATCCGCCGCCGCCTGCGGATCAGCGTCGCTCCATTGCGAGACGATGTTGCTCAACGCGTTTTGCCGGACCGGTCCGGCCGGGAGCTTCTGCGCCCAGGTGACCGCGCTTTGGATATCGCTATTCGCCAGCTGTAAGGCGAGAGCGCTCGTCGCCTCCTCCTGCATTTTTCCGGCAGGCAAAGTCGCGAGGTATTCCGCGGCGGCCAGCGGTTCCGATTGCACCCAGCTGGTGAGCGCGAAACGGACGGCATTACGTTGCGCATCGCCGCCGGGAAGTTGCTCGGCCCACGCCAGGGCCGCGCGCGGCTCCGTCAGCGCCCATTGTCGCGCAATGTTTCCTACGGATTGATCCCGCACCGAACCAGCCGGCAATGCAGTAATGATGGTCGCGGCGCGTTGCGGATCTTTGTTTGCCCAATTCGACAAAATATTCTGGAGCGCATTATTCCGAGCCTGGCCGGGTGGGAGTGCGTTTGCCCAGGAAAAAGCCGCTTCCGCATCCTGGGTCGCCCAATTGGAGCCGATCACCTGAATGGCGGCATCGCGACTCGCACCAGCCGGAAGTTGGAGTGCGCGTTCCGCCGCGGCGACTGGATCGCTCGTGGTCCATTTGCTGAAGATAGGCCAGTAAAGACCCTGCCGATTACGACCCGCGGGCAGTGTTTGCAGGAAAGCGAGCGCGGCGGACGGATCTTTCTCGGCCAGGGCCGAAACGACGGTTTGCATCGCCTGATCGCGCTGCGGTCCGGCCGGAAGTTGCTGCGCCCAGGCCGTAGCCGCGGAGGCATCCCGCTCGGCCCAGCCGGCGACTGCGCTGGTGATGGCCCAGTTACGTGAGGTGCCGGCAGGAAGAGCTTGTGCATAGGCGATCGCCCCCGGCGCATCGAACTCCGCCCACCGGCCGACCACGAGAGAAACAAGCATGCTTTTCTCCTGCGGCTTCGGGAGGTCACCGACAAACGCGAGGACTTCGCGGACATTCTTCTCGTCAATGGAATCGGCCAGCTTACTGAAGGTAGCGTAAGTGCGACGACCGCCGGGCCGCGCCAGAGCCCCCTTAATGCGGGCAATGACGCTCTCGCTGGAATTATCCGCCGAGTCTCCAGTGTTAACTGGCTCAACAGGAGCCGCCATGGAGCTGCTTTCTTCTGTTTGCCTCGGAATCGCAGCCGGAGCGGAGAGCGGAACCGACTGCGAGGAAGAGGTCGACGACTGGGTTGCAGGTAAAGGGACGGGAACTGGCAAAGTGTAATGGCCGATGGCCACGCCAATAGCCAGCGCCGGGAGCGCGATACTGATCGGCAGAAGGAAGCGCTTCACGTTATTCATTACTTCAAGAAGGTTATATGTTCAAGTGATCGTATAAACAGGAATTGCATCCCGCAAAGCGCGCTTTTGAATCCCATTAACACGCGGCTGCATCAAAGCTCTCGACGATGATCCGTGCTCTCCTCAACATCCGGCACAGCATAACCCAACAACCTCATCAGCGATTCACTCCAGATTGTAGCACCCAATTACAAACCCCGCGGAGCCCACATCGCGCGCTCGGCGGTTGCGTCCGTCTCCGGCGTATCCTGGGTGGACATCGCCGGCACCTCGGAGAATTGAAACATGACCCGCCGACGGATCAGCATATCATCGATTTTGTTCAATTCGAACCTGCTCTCCTACGGGAACAGTCGTCGCAGGAAAGGCGGCGACGGAATCCTTGAAGGGGTGAACCCAAGATATACCGCAGATGAAACCCAAGACTGCACTCGTGACTGGAGCGTCGCGCGGGATTGGACGAGCGATCGCCGTGCAACTGGCGCTCGACGGTTTCCGCGTCGCGGTTCATTACCATTCGAATCGCAGCGCAGCCGAAGAGACGCTGGGCGCGGTTCGCGGCAATGAGCACGTTCTACTCTGCGCAAACTTAACGGAACCGGACGGAGCTGGAGCTCTCGCGGGAGCAGCCCTGAAGGAGTGCAACGGCCGCGTCGATGTTCTGGTCCACAACGCAGGTGTTTACCTCCCGACGCCGCTGCTCGAAAACGAAGATTTCAAGACTTGGCAGCGAGATGTCCGCACACACATGCAGTTGAATTTCCTCGCCGGCGCTGACCTCGCCTACCTGCTGGCCCCAGCGATGGCGGAAGCAGGCTGGGGACGCATCATTCAAATCGCGAGCCGGGCCGGTCTGCGGGGCGAAGCGCGCTTTTCAGGATATTCCGCCAGCAAAGCCGCGCAGATTAACTTCACCAAATCGCTTGCGGTGGAACTCGCGCCTCGCGGCATCGGCTGCTTCGCAATCGCACCCGGTTGGGTCGCAACGGAGATGTCGGCAGAGGCGCTGGCGCGCGAGGGCAACGAGATTCGCGCGGGGATTCCGGCTGGTCGCGTGGCCGCGCCCGAAGAGATCGCTCAACTTGTGAGCTATCTCGTCACGCCGGCCGCAGATTATCTCACCGGAAATACGATCGACATCAACGGCGCTTCCTATCTGCATTAGGGAAAAACTGAGCTGCGAGGTTGCGTCGCCGGCGAGCGCGAGGAGGATTCCTCATGTGCCGAAACATAAAAACGCTGCATAACTTTGCACCTCCGGCCACGGACGAAGAGATCCAAGCTTCATCGCTCCAGTTCGTCCGCAAGCTGAGTGGATTTACCAAGCCAGCAAAGGCGAACGAAGCCGCGTTCAACCGGGCGGTGAATCTGGTGACCGAGGCAGCACGCGAACTCCTCGATTCGCTCATCACCAACGCACCGCCACGCGACCGGGCGACTGAAGCTGCTAAAGCGCGGGCGAAATCAGCCCAACGTTTTGCGCGCGCCGCATAAGCGCGCTGAAGGGGGCTTTGGACCCGGTAAGGGGGCCGCGTTCCTGCATCGCCACTTCGGATGGCCTGCGCTAATGCTGGTCGCGCAGAGCGCAGCACATGGATGAGTTCAGTTATCTTTCCGTCCTTCTCTCGATCATCCTGGGGCTGGCGATTACGCAGATCCTGCAAGGCTTGCGCGCGCGGATGCTTTCGCACGCGCGAGTGCAGCCTTACTGGCCCACGCAGGTTTGGGCTGCGACGCTTCTGCTCGTTTGCACGCAGACCTGGTGGGCGCTGTTCGACATGCGCGACCGGCATGACTGGGAGTTCAACCAGTTTGCCGTGCTTCTCACGCAGACGGTCTTGCTCTACCTGATCGCCGGGCTCGTTTACCCAGATTTTGGAGAAGAGAAAGTTGTCGACCTGCGGGCGCATTATTTTCAGCAACGGAAGCGAGTCTTCAGCCTGTTCGTCGTCGCCGTCCTGGTGAGCATCTGCCGTGATCTCGTGCTCGACCATGCATTGCCCGAACGCGCCAATCTCATCTTTCACGGCGTTTTCCTCGTGACCGCCTCCGTCGCGATCGCCACGGCTAACGAGTGGTATCACAAGCTCCTGGCGCTTTTCACCGCCGGAACATTCCTGTTTTACGTCTCGTCGCTCTTCACGCGCTTGCGCTGACGCACCTCGAACAAGCCTCGCAGCTGCCTGCGCAAATAGCGTATTCCTTCTCCACTGTGCCGCAGCTTTCCTCTCCTGCCAGATTCGAAATCCGAGTTCAAGTCGACGCCGCGCACCTCGATGAGCAGGGCCACGTCAACAACGTCGTTTATTTGCGTTGGGCGCAGGATGTGGCCACGGCTCACTGGAAGGCGCTCGCGCCGGTCGAAGACCAGGCCAGCGTTGGCTGGGTCGTGTTGCGACACGAAATCGATTATCACGCAGCCGGGTTGCTCGCCGAGGAGTTGATTGTCCGCACGTGGGTCGGAACGATCGAAAGACTCTCCTTCGAACGGCACACCGAAATCATTCGTGAAGCGGATCGAAAGCTTCTCGCGTGTGCTCGCACGCTCTGGTGCCCAATCAATCCGGAGACGGGCCGGCCGAAGCGCGTTCGACTGGAGCTGCGTGAACTATTTGCGAGCAGTTAACGGCAGCATGCCGTCCGGGCTCATCATCTGCCATCGCGCAGCGTCCCCGAGAAAAACGGTTCCGGGTTGCTACACACTACATGGATGCTTCGGCACCTTCGGCGAAGTTGCCCAGCTTCCGGAACTTTTCGTAGCGCCGCTTCAGCAGCTCCTCGATCGTCAGCGCACTGGTTCGTTCCAGGTTGCGCCGCAAAGCGCTGCCGAGATGGGACGCCGCGAGGTCGTGATCGCGATGAGCCCCGCCTTCGGGTTCTGAAACCACTTCGTCCACAACCCCGAGCCGCATCAAATCGTCGGCCGTCAGCTTGAGCGCTTCCGCGGCTTCCGGAGCATGGCGTCGATCCTTCCACAGAATCGCCGAGCAGGCTTCCGGGCTGATAACGGAATAATACGCGTTCTCCAGAATCAGGACGCGGTCGGCCACGCCGATCCCGAGAGCTCCGCCGGATCCACCTTCACCGATGACCACGGCGATGATGGGCACGCGCAAGTTCATCATCTCGCGCAAGTTCACCGCGAT
>JACDBM010000132.1 GCA_013694945.1 Chthoniobacterales bacterium | reverse complement strand
AATGCGGCGCGGCTCTCATTGCGGCAGCGTGTGAAGAGACGTTCAATCCGATCGGACATCGAAGGCATCCTTACCGCAGAACCGCCACAACAGAAACCATGACTCTCCCGGCACTCTTGAATGCATTCCTGCTCGGCTGGTCGGTCGCGTGGCCCCCGGGACCCATCAACGCGGAGATGATCCGGCGTGGTCTGCTGCCGAAGGAGCGAGGCGGTGGGTTCTGGTCGGCGTGGCCAATTGCACTCGGCGCGTGCTGTGGCGATTTCCTCTGGGCCTTCGGGGTCTCGCTCGGTGCCGGCGCGATCCTCAGCTCCATCGGTCTTCGCCGGGCACTTGCCGTCGTAAGCCTGTTGCTCCTGCTGTTTCTTGCGACCAAGTTTGCGCTCGCGGCGTGGCGCATCTACCAAACTCACCACGCCAGCGACGGCCGGATTCCGCACGAAGCAGAGGCGAAGGGTGGATTTCTACTCGGGTTTTTCGTCGTCCTGATGAGCCCCTGGAATGTCGGATTCTGGTTGGCGGTGATCGGAAGCCAACCACACCTCGCGAGCGGCATTCGTCAGTCCCTCGCGATTGCGGGCGCGGTTGTGCTGGGGGCGCTCACCTGGGGAGTCGTGCTTTGTTCAACGGTCAAACTCGGCGCGGGCATCTTTGCGAAGCCGGCGTGGCAGATCGGAACACAAGCGTTGACGTCGATCGTGATGTTATGGTTTGCGATTCGATTGCTGCTGCACTTCCCGTAGAATTCCCGGTGCGCCGGCCCCACGCACTTGCTCAGTGCCTCGGCGCGCGGAGAGTCCCCGTCTCGATCGCCATCCGTCGCTCCGTCACGATGCGATTCGCGGTTTCCTCCACCATCTGCTCGAGCAACATGCGCAGGTGTGTGCCGCGCCGATAGTCAGCGGGCGCAAGCAGCCTTTCTCTCTGGGCGTTTCGATCGCGCGGGTAGGCCGCCGTTTCCTTTCAGCGTTTGATTTCTGTAGCCTCCCGGCTTCCGCAACCGCTACCCTGCGCGGCTATCGCCAGTCCGGCTCGGACCGTCTATCCGTCGTGACCCCACACTCCGTATTCAGCATTTCCCTGAGTCGATGCGCCTTCACGTAAGCCTCGTCCGCGTGCTCCCTTTTCCCGGCGACGTGCTTCACAATCATCATCAGCGGCAGACGATTGATGATCAGATCGGACAACATCCAATCCAGTGCCGCGTCCATCTGCACGAGTCGCGTTTCCGCCGCCGCGCCGAACGCCTCGACATACTTCGCGATCTCAGCGCGCGCCTGCTCCGCTGAAAACGCCAGCGGCAAAGTGTAAATTAAATGTTCCGCCAGATCCCGTTCTGGCAGGCTGATCGTGGCCCGCTCCCAGTCGAATAGGCTCAGCTCGAACCCGCTTTCGTTCGCGCGAAGGCGAGATTTTGCGGGTTCACATCGCCGTAGAGCAACGTCTTCGGGAGACGATCCACCTCCGCATACCACTCCGGCAGGGTCGCGATCAGCCGGCGATGTTCCCGCGCGAGCTCGCTCGTCACCGCCTCAGGAAAGACGCCGATGACAAACTCACCCAACGCCTCCCACAACTCCGTTCCCCGTACAATCACCTCGCGATCGCAAACGAAAAACGCGCCCGTGCGCACCAGCTCGTCATAGTCGCCGTAGAAACGCGCATGGAGCTGCGCAATCCCGTGCAGGGTCAGATCAGAGAAGCCCGGCTGCCAGCGCTGCGCCGTGTCATCGCTGGGATCAATAATCAAACTGCCCGGCGGCAGCACCTCCTCCAGCCGCAGCGTGTAACCGGCGGCTTCATCAATATTCCCCCCACGAAGCCGGCAGGAACGGCGACAGCCTCTCGTGATAATCGCGGAAGAGCCGCGTCTCCTTCAGGTTCGGCTTGCTGTAATCGGAATCGCGCAGCACCTCCGGCAGCGGCCGGCGCAGCTTGATCCCCGCGTGATCAAGTAGCCCCTGATAAACGCGAATAATATCAGCCTCGTCCGGCTTCGCCTTCACCATTACATCGACCGAGCGGTTCGCCATCGCCGCCGACAACCGCGTAAGTCAGGCGGTAACGGTAAACCCCCTGGATCCGCGAACTGGCCGTCGCATATTTAAAAGCGTGCCCCTGGAGATGCTCATCCAGACATACCACCTCCAGCAGCCGGAGATTTTTCGCCCGTGGCCGTGAAGCAAAGGCACGCGCAATCAACTCGTTAGTATCCGAACCTTGCATAGCAGTCTTTCAGCGTTTTCCTCAGTCCAGATTGCCCAGGCGCCCGCCATCTCCCTCTTCGCGCACGTTCATTCGCGCATCATCATTGAAAGCGCTCGCTCTTTTCAAGCCTGCTTAGTAACCGCGCCGCCCTTTTCGCGATGACACACTTCCTCATGCTGCGAATTCCGTGCGAGCCTCGCCTCCGTCCGCAACCTTTTCTGCGTTGTCGGGTCTGCATCGAACAAATAGGAAGTATGAAGGAAGAAGGAAGAAGGAAGAAGGCGACCTGAGACAGAGGACTAAGGAGTTTGCGTTGGCGATCATCCGCCTTTTCGAGACTTGGCCGAAGACGCCTGTCGCCCAGGTGCTCGGGAAGCAACTGCTTCGAGCGGGCACATCGATCGGAGCGAATTACCGGGAAGCCTACCGAGGACGAAGCAAACCGGAATTTATCGCAAAGTGCGGTGATTCACTGCGTGAACTCGAAGAATGTGGGTATTGGCTTGAACTGCTGGTCGAAGCGAGAATTTGCTCGCCTGCGACACTCGAGGCGGTACGGAACGAATGCGACGAGTTAACCGCGATCTTCGTGGCAATCATAAAACGCGCACGCGCAAATCCCTAATCGTTCCTCGATCGCTTCACCGCCGTTTTTTCGCATGACCGTAAAACACGGGACGTCGGTCGGCCCGTCGCCGATGTAGATCATGTTCTGGAACGGAATCGGGCGGATCTCCGGGTCCATATGATCGTTCACGTCCTGCGCCATATCGAGCAGACCCTTGTTGATGCGGAAGAGGTATTGCGTTTTCTGCGTATAACTGATCACGCGTTTCGGAAACGTGATTCGCCCCTCCTCGTCCTCCGCGAATTCGCATCCGAAAATCGCCCGCACATAAGGCGCGAGGCGGCTGCCTTCGATGAGAACCTTCATCCCGGAGGAGATGATGTAATGCTCGACCGTGATGCCGTGTGCGAGATGCTCCTCGGTCAGCAAGCCGCTCGCGAACTCCTCGAACATCTCCGGCAATCCTTTGTAGAAACTCAGGTTTGCGCCAAGCGTCTTCAGCTCGCTGTTCTTCGGCCGATCCATCCCGAGGGTGTCGAGCAACACCTTCATGTACGCGAGCTCGCT
>JACDBM010000111.1 GCA_013694945.1 Chthoniobacterales bacterium | reverse complement strand
AAGGCGACGTGCAGCATTGGTGGCATCCGCCCGCAGGCCGCGGCGTGCGAACGCATTTTTCCGATGACTATCTCTGGTTGCCATACGTTACCTGCCGCTACGTCGTCTCGGTCGCCGACACCGGCGTACTCGACGAGACGATTCCCTTCCTCGATGCCCGGCCTGTCATGCCGGAGGAGGAAGCTTATTACGATCTGCCGAATCGTTCCCAGGAATCGGGCACCCTCTACGAGCACTGCGTCCGCGCGATCGAGCACGGCCTGAATTTCGGTAAACACGGTTTGCCCCTGATCGGTTCCGGTGATTGGAACGATGGCATGAACATGGTCGGGAATGAGGGACGCGGCGAAAGTGTCTGGCTGGCGTTTTTCCTTTACGACGTGCTCACGCAATTTGCGGAGGTGGCTCGTGCACGCGCAGATGCCGCGTTTGCTGATCGTTGTCTTGAGCAGGCCGGACAACTGCAGAAGAACATCGAGCAACATGCCTGGGACGGTGAGTGGTATCGCCGAGCCTATTTCGATAACGGCGAACCTCTTGGCTCGCGTGAGAATCTGGAATGCCAGATCGATTCCCTGCCGCAAAGCTGGTCGGTCATCAGCAAGGCCGGTGACCCGCAGCGCTCCCGTCAAGCGATGCACGCAGTGGACGAACACCTGGTTCGCCGGGAGGCAAAATTGATTCAGCTCTTCCATCCGCCATTTGATAAGTCACCGCTCAATCCTGGTTATATCAAAGGCTACATTCCTGGCGTGCGCGAGAACGGCGGTCAATATACGCACGGGGCCATCTGGAGCACCATGGCCTTCGCCCTTTTGGGAGAAAGCGACCGCGCGTGGGAACTCTTCGCCCTTCTCAATCCCGTGCACCACGGCGGAACGCCCGAGCAAATTGTCACCTATAAAGTGGAACCTTACGTCGTGGCCGCGGACGTCTATGCCGTCGCCCCGCATACGGGCCGGGGTGGTTGGACGTGGTACACCGGATCAGCTGGCTGGATGTACCGGCTCCTCACGGAAACACTGCTCGGGGTGCATCTCGAAGGCAATCGCCTGCGGGTGGTTCCCCGTTTCCCAGCAAGCTGGACCGCTTACAAAATTCACTATCGTTACCGCCAAACCGTTTATCACATCAGCGTGGCCGCGCGCGCAGATGATAGTGCCGGTCCCAATGAATTATCCTTGGACGGTCAGCCTTTGGTTGAAGAAACGATCCCCCTCCGTGACGATCACATCGAGCATTTCGTCGAGATGCGGGTTGCGAAAACCGGGAATCGAATCGCCGGTGGAGATTCGAGTCGCGCTCGACTGGCCCCAAGCTAATCGTTATCCTCGAACGCCGTGCGTCGCCGACGTTAGGGCCTGGGGCAACCATGAACTTGAGCGTCGCATTCCGCGATCGATTCCACGCCGGACGTTGCCTGGCCAAAGAGCTCGAAGCGTACGCTGGACGTGAAGATGCGATCGTCCTCGGCCTCGCGCGCGGCGGAATCCCAGTGGCGTACGAAGTGGCATCGCATCTCCGCCTTCCGCTTGACGTTTTCATCGTGCGTAAACTCGGAGTCCCCGGATACGGAGAACTTGCCATGGGCGCAATCGCTTCCGGTGGAGTGCGGGTCGTCAACCGCGATGTGCTGCACCGATTGCTCCCCGATGCGGAACAGGTTCTCGAAACGGTGACCGAAAAGGAAACAGCAGAGCTCGAACGCCGGGAGGTCGAATACCGCGAGGGTCGGCACCCTCTCGAGGTGACCCGGCGCGTATCCATTTTGATCGATGATGGGCTTGCAACTGGAGCGAGCATGCGCGCGGCTGCGGCCGCTTTGCGGCAGAAAGGAGCCGCAAGGATTATTGTCGCCGTCCCGGTCGGTTCGCTCAACACCTGCCGTGAATTCGAGCACGAGGTAAACGAAGTCATCTGCGTAAACGCACCGGAATGGTTTGAAGCCGTCGCCCATTATTACGAAGACTTTTCGCAGACGACCGACGACGAAGTCCGCGCGCTCCTGGCGGCCGCGGCGGAGAATTTAAAAGAGCGCGATCGCGGCAATAGCCACGACCTCAAGGCTCCTTTTTGAAGATGGACAATCGCAGCGCCTTTGCGGGTCTCGTGTGACCATAAGCCCCTGCGGAAGGAATCTTGTCGGCTCGCCGTTTTGCCTTTGCCAACCTTCCCTAAGTGCGCCTAAGCAGGCCTGCGCGCAACTCGCTCATCGTTCAGGCCGGGGCTTGCCCTGCGCGCAATCGGGGCGGAATGGTAAAGGTGACCGAGAAACACCTTTCGCCCGTCCTCACCCTCGCGAATTTAAACGTATGAAAACCTCAACCTGAACAACACGAACGCATGAACGCAAAAGTTCCATTCCAAGCCCCCGGTTATCACACCGTCACCCCAGCTATCGTTATCAAAGGCGCGGCCGAGGCGATTGCTTTTTACAAAAGCGCCTTTAACGCAACGGAACTCCACCGCATGGCAATGCCGGACGGCACCGTCATGCACGCGGAGATCAAGATCGGCGACTCGAACATCATGCTTTCCGACGAGTTCCCGGATTGGGGTGCGCTCTCGCCCAAAACCGTCGGCGGTTCACCTACCACGCTTTACATCTACTTCGACGACGTAGATGCGATGACCAAACAGGCGATCGCTGCTGGGGCGAAGGAATTGCAGCCCGTGACGGATCAATTCTGGGGAGACCGCTCCGGCAAGATCGAAGACCCTTTCGGCTATGCCTGGGGCCTGGCGACGCACATCGAAGATGTCTCGCCAGAGGAAATCGACCGCCGCGCCAAAGCGTGGTTGAGCGACGAGAAAAAGTAGCTGGCCGTTAGACTTGCCACCGCGCCCAAGGTTTCGTAATAAAATCAACTCAGTCGATCCATATCCCTGACAGTGTTGATTTGAATCAAAGAGAGAGTACTCCGGGGACACGGCACGCCATCATTATCGCGGCTAGCTCTCCGCAGGGCAGCGTTGTAATCGCCGGAGCACGAACTCTTTCGCTGTGGGGTGCATGGCCGTGCAGAATTGGACGCGGGGTTTGCCGGGGCTGGATTGTTTCGAAGCTAGCAGGTTGCCGTCCGGGTCGAGGTGCGCAGACCGCGCTTCGGTTCGGACCAGCTGCGGTTTGATCGCGGAAAGTACCGCGAGCAAATCAAAAACCGGCCCGCCCTCTTCGCGCACGAGCGTGGTCCAGAACCAGGACCAGA
>JACDBM010000067.1 GCA_013694945.1 Chthoniobacterales bacterium | reverse complement strand
ATTGGCTGGCTTCGATACGAGCCGCAGCGGCGTCTCGAAGATTGAAGCGCGGCTCTCCTACGTCGACGACAAGACGATGCTCTACCTCGCGGAAGTTTTGAAGGTGCAGGTCCAAGAACTTTTCCCGACGAGAATGCCGGGCAATCGAATCCATGAGTTCATGGAGAAGCTCGAAACCACGCGATTCTAGCGGAAATCTTACACGCCAATCTTACACGCGAAGCGCGAAACGGAGCATATCGGAGCCAATCACAGCTAAAGCTCAATTCACCGGAAACGTCGTAAGTGCCTGATTTGCAACGACTGCTAACGATAGCTAAAGCCGGCTAGGAGGCTCGAACTCCTGACCTGCTGATTACAAATCAGCTGCTCTACCAACTGAGCTAAGCCGGCAAAAGAATGGCCCTATTCTCGTACAGCCAATTAGCGGAGACAATCGCTGGCCGCTCAGGCGCGGTCTTTTAGTTCCGTGCGGCCATCGCTTCGTGCGCAGTGGACGCAACAGAAGATTTGCCCTTCCTCTTCGACGCCGTGGCCGATAACCCGGCAGCCGCAATGGGCGCAGGTCGGAGCCAGCGCGTGAATCGCGCACTCAAAGCTATCGAAGACATGGGTTCGGCCCTCCAGCCGCACCTCGAAGCTTTTATCGTAATCGTTTCCGCAGAGTTCGCACTTGGCCATGACTTCTCCCTTCTCTTATTTCAGCGCGCGAGAATTCTGTTCAACTTAAGGAAAGCGTGAAACGAACGGCGAGAATCTACGCGCATTTGATGGCCTATCGTAGCGAGCACATGTGGCGATGACAACTCGGAGGTTGGCTTTGCTTGAACTTTCAGCTGATCGATGGAGATCATCAGAGCGAGCGCAATCGCGATTCGCTCATCGATTCGAAACTCGCAGGGGCTCGGCTGTCTCCAGGTTTTTGATGACGGTGCTCAGGTAAACGGATTGTGGATAGAGCGCTTGGTACTTCGTGATTTTTGCCCGGTTCATGACTCGAAAGCCATAGCGTGCAAACATCTTTTCCCCGCGCCGGCTTTCGAACGTAACGATCTGGCCGTAAACACGTTTTTCGCCGGAGCGGTAAAGATAACTAAAGTAAGCGCTGAAGAGCGCACGCGTGGTCGAGACTTTGCGTGCTTCCGGGAGAAGGTTGATGTGGAAGTGCGGCGTCCGACGTGGTGCGGCGGGAACCTCGCGCCAGCCGTTCAGCAGGAGCCAGCGAATGAAGCGTCGGGAGCGTTCGTGATAACGGGGGTAACGAAGCAGCGAGCGCAGGAAGAGACAGATGTTCTGATAAAATGAGTAAAGCTGATTGAGCAAGGGCCGGCGACAGCCGAGAAGATATCCGCGCAGCTCACCATCGATCTCCAGGACGAAAGAGGACTCCGGTTCGTGATCCGTATAGTAAGTCGTTAGGAAGTCGGCGAATAGTTCGCGATCTTCGTAAATCGGGTCGATCGGCTTTCCCAGGAACCCGGTGCGGCAACAGAGATTCCGCACGGCTTCCCGGTCGCTTTCGCGGTAGGGGCGGATGATGAATGAGGGATGGGGCTTCATCCGTTAGGCCTTCCTGTAGCGTGCGCAGACCTCCCGGTAAACGGAAAAGAGCCTCGAGAAAACCCGAGGCCACGCGTGGCGCGTCGCGGCATTGCGCGCCGCTTCGGCGCCGAGCGCCTCCAGATCTTGCGCGCTCGTTCGCTCAATTGCCTCCGCGAGGGCTTCGGGTGTGTTTCGTTGCGCCCACAATTCCTGATCGTGGAAAATAACTTGATCCATGTAGCTGCCACTCACGCCGACGACCGCCGTGCCGCAGGCCTGACTCTCGAGCGCGACGAAGCCAAAGGTCTCCTGCACGCCAGGATGCACGAACAAGTCAGCGGCGCGATAATAACGCGCCAACTCGGCCGAGTCGGTGCAATAGGGAAGCCATGTCACTGCACCAGTTCTTTCGCGTAGTTGCATGAGGGACTCGCGCTGCGCGCCATCACCTACGACGAGCAGATGAAATCGATCCGGATACCGCTGATGCAGCGAAGCAAAGCTGCGAAAGAGCGTGACCGTGTTTTTTTCCGGCGCGAGCCGTCCCACATACAGCAGCAGACACCGCTGGCGCGCAATGCCGAGCGTCGCGCGGGTGTCGGCAAGGTCGGCCCGATCGGGGTGAAACACCTGCGTGTTCACCCCCAGCTCGATATGCTGACCATTCGTTACACCCCAAGCGTGCAGTAGTCCCGCTAACGGAAGCGACGGCACGAGGGTCGCGGCAAAGCGGTTATACAACGTGCGCACATAACGCCGCGCGAAGTCCATGATCGCCTTAGTCGCGGTTTGGCCGAGAAACTTGGCGACGCTACGCAAATACGCTTCTGGAAAATGGGAGTGATAAAAGCCGACCACTGGGATGCCCAGGGCCTCGCCCGAAGCGATCGCCTTCCAGGCCATTTGATACGGATCACCCGATTCTATCAGGTCGGGCCGCTCGTCTTCGAGGATTTCCTCGACTGCTCGCAGGTTGAGCAGCGCGCGATAGCGTGAGGTGCGCGAGAGAAGCGGTGCTTGAATCGTGTAGATGCGGGAGCGGTCGGCCTCGAGACGTTCAGTTTTGGCCCCCGGAATGATGAGGACGTGCTCGTCGCTGGGACAATGCTGCTGAATGTATGCGATTTTCTCGTGGACGTAGCGCTTCACTCCTCCGCTTAGCGGCGAGTAGAATTGCGTCAGATCGCAAAGCTTCAAGAGATTTGCGATTTGCGATAGGTCGCAGCCACCGACGTGCCGCTTCGCATCAATTGGTTGGCAATCGAGCGGCCTTCAACCGCCCGTGGGAGAGAGCCAACGACTTTGATCCCCCGCAGCGCGACCTGCTTTGTGCGAGTGATCAGTCTCTGCTCGTCCATCGCTCATCGACAAGTCGCAGATCGCAACTCGCATTCGGCAACTACTTGTCCAACCGGCTTAGATATTTCTCCGCCTCCATCGCGGCCGCACACCCGGAACCGGCGGCAGTGATCGCCTGCCTGTAATCGCGATCAGCGACATCTCCGGCGATGAAGACGCCGGGATGTTTGCTCTCGGCCAGATGTCTAACGAGTAGATACCCATCCGGATCGGTCTCAAGTTTTCCCCGGAACGCTTTCGTGTTCGGGTCGTGCCCGATGGCAACGAAAACACACGCTACCGGCAGGAGGCGCTCCTCGTGCGTGTTCACGTCGCGCAGCTTCACCGCCGACATCTCCCCTTTCTCATCTGGAATATACTGCGTAATGACTGTGTTCCAGATCGGCTCGATCGTCTCGCAAGCGAGCACGCGATCCGCCATGATCTTCGAGGCGCGCAGTTTATCGCGGCGATGAATCAGATAAACCTTGGAAGCGAAACGCGTCAGGAAGAGTGCCTCTTCTGCCGCTGAATCGCCGCCGCCGACCACGCAGACCGGCACGTTCCGGTAAAAGGCGCCATCACACGTCGCACAGGAGGTGAGCCCATGGCCGATCAGCTTCTCCTCGTTTTCCAATCCCAGCCAACGAGCGGAGGCGCCGCTTGCCACAATGAGCGACTGTGTTTCCACCCACTCGTCATCGATTTTGAGACGGACGTGGCCATTCATCGGCTCGTAATCGCTCGCTTCGGAATAAGAAAAACGTGCTCCAAATTTCTCCGCCTGCGCATGCATATTCATGATTAATTGCGGACCATCGATGCCTTCTGGAAAGCCGGGGAAATTCTCAACCAGCGTGGTGGTGGCGAGCTGGCCCCCAGGATGAGTCCCCTCTAGCACGAGCGGGTTCAGGTTCGCGCGCGCGGCGTAAATAGCCGCGGTCAAACCCGAGCAACCGCTTCCGACAATGATCACTTTCTCCATGCGGCGGGAACGTAGCACGCGGGCGAAGGAGGAGACAGCACCCCGGTCGAATTGCTGGACATCCGGACGCGTCTAGCTTCCATCGAGTATGCCGGAGCTGGCGGAAGTCGAGTATTATCGCAAGCAGTGGGATGAAGGACTCGGCGCCAAAATCGTCGCTGTCGAGCTCCACGCACGCAAGCGGGTCTTTCGCGGCAGCAACACCCGTGCGCTGCGCGAGCAACTGATTGGGTCGCGCTTCACAGAATCGACTGCGCGTGGGAAGCAGATGCTTTTCCGATTTTCGGGCGCCAATTGGCTCGGTTTGCATCTTGGCATGAGTGGAACCTTGCGCACTGAACGCGCAGACTTCACTTCCGGGAAGCACGATCATCTCGTCCTGCGACAGACGAAAACCGCGCTCATCTTCCGCGATCCGCGCCTTTTCGGGCGCGTCCGCTTTCATCGTGGCGAGGCTGCTCCGGCCTGGTGGAGCACTGCGCCGGAAATTGCCTCCGATGATTTCAGCGGGCGCTACGTCGCTGATTTCCTGAAACGTCACAGCCGTGCGCCAATCAAAGCCGTCCTCCTGCTACAGAACGGATTTCCCGGCGTTGGCAACTGGATGGCGGATGAGATTCTCTGGCGCGCCAGGATCGCGCCGGAGACTCGAGCAGCTGCGTTGAGTTTGCCGCAACTCAGTGCGCTGCGACGTGCGACGCGTTTCGTCTCGCGCGAAGGGATGCGCATCATCGGAAACGATTTCTCTGATCCGCCGCCATCATGGCTCATTCACCAGCGCTGGAAAACGGGCGGCGTCTGTCCGCGCCACAAGAGGCCACTTGCACGCGCGACGATCGGCGGCCGCACGACAACGTGGTGCGAAAAGTGTCAGCCCAAGTAGCGGCTGTTTTAACACCCGAATGCGCGGCAGCTGCCGCGACCGGCAGGCTGGCAGCCTGCGCTTCCCAGCGCGAATCGCGAAAGCACGCAGTGGAAATAATTACGCCACGTGCGCTACGTTTTTATGGAAGCCGCATGTGCCGGATTTGAACGGGCGGTTCTCGTCCCACGTTTGTAACTGCCCATCACCGTTCGTAGCACGCACAACGAGCGAGTAGTCACCGGCCGGCGCGCGCCAGTCAAAGCTCCAGAGCGCCCACGATAAGCGGGTGCCAAGATAATCAAGCCGGGCTTCTGCCCAGGTGTTGCCGTCATCCGCGCTCACTTCCACCCGCGAGATCCCGCGATCTCCACCGAAGGCCACGCCCTTGATTGGGATTCCGTTCGCCGCCGTGGGCACATCGAACCATTGCTCGTGATACGGCAAATCGATGCGCGAGCGCGTCGGCACGATGAAGTCCGGACCCCAGCCTTGCTTCTCGTAAAAGCCTTTCGCGTCAACCCCGGCGAGCTCAATCCGCGTGATCCACTTCACGTGCTTCTCGCCGAAGTAGCCGGGCACAATCGCCCGCGCCGGAAATCCATGGCGATCCGGCAGGCGCTC
>JACDBM010000041.1 GCA_013694945.1 Chthoniobacterales bacterium | reverse complement strand
CGACCGCGAAGACGGCGGTCGGCGCGCCAATTGGCAATTTCGCAATGAGCATTAGAAGCAGCGCGAAGGGCATCGCGGCAGAGAGCACAGGCACGTTGCGGCGAGCATTCGTTGAAGTGGAGTCGACTGTTCGCGTCAGGAAAGTGGACGCGGTCGAGAAGAAAACTCCAAAAGCCGCGATGACGATCAGAATGCCAGGGACGCTATCGCGTAGCGGCGGCGCGAGCACAATCCAAAGAGCCGCCGTGATCGCCGTCGCAATCAGCGCCACGACCAGCGCAAGAAGAGAGCGCGTTCGCGCAGCGATTCCGATCGCAATGAGATCTACGAGCAAGACGCACGTCCAAACCGCGAAGGATGTTTCGCCGTGCCAAACGCAGATAGCCAGCAGTGCGAGTGCAAGCAGCGGGACGCAGCTCGTCCAGGAGAATGGCGATTTGACCTTCGCCTGGGCCGTTAACGGCCAGACCGAGAAGCCGGCGTGAATCAACGCAAACAACAGATAGGCGCCGAGCGCCCACCAGAGAACATCATGTCGCAGATATCCCGCTGTCCAGACGGCGAGCAGCGTGAAAACGGCGGCGCCCGCGGGGGCCGCGAGACGTGCGGGACTCGGCCGCAACATGGCGAGGGCGAGCAGGCCCAGATCGGCCAGAAAGGTGAAGCCAAAGAAAAAACCAGGACGCTCGGCGAGCATGGGAAACGTAAGCAGCCAGGCGCCAAAACCGAGCGCCGCGAAGCCCAACGCTCCCGCAGCGAGCGTAGACCACTTCTCCGCCGGTTCGAGCTTCTGACGGAGATAAGCGAAAACGAGAAACTGCGCTTCGAGTCCAAGGAAAATCGGGAAGCCGGCACTTGCCTTCGCGGCGTCGTAAACGGGAACCCGTGAAATTTCCATCAGCACACTGCCGATCGCCGCGAGCACGAACAGGTAATCCCAGCGCTTTCGCATCGCGACCGCCGCGATTCCGGCATTCAGAAGCGCGACATAACTGAAGAGACGAAGCGGGTTATCGGGGCTCTCCGTCAGCAAAGGAGGCGTAACGAATCCGCCCACCAACCCGAGAACGACGACGACCTGTGCGTCGAGCCTCACGGCGAGAAAGAAGGCGGCGATGGTCACGACGGACATCAACGCGAAAGCCGTTGGAAGCGAGACAAGATCGTAGAAGGAGTGCGCGCCGAAAATGTCGGCATAAAGCACGAGGACTCCGGTCGCGCATAAGCTCTGGCCCGGAACGCGATAATTCCGGCGCGCCGTCAGCCAACCCGCCGCGATCAAGAGGCCGCCAATCAGCGCACCGATCATGACGCGCATCGACGGCGTAATGAGGTTGTTCTCGAACGAATACTTCACGAGAAAGACGACGCCGAGAAAGAGGACAAAACCGCCGATCCAGGCGAAGAGCTTCACGCCAAGGAACGATTCCCAATCCATCGTGGTGGGAGGCCCAGGACGAGGTGAGCTCGCAGAGTCGGGCGCGGGGTTAACGGGCGGCTGCAGAATCGCAGCGAGAGCCGGTGAGACTGGTGTGGTTTCGGAATGGGGCGGAGGAACCGCTGGGACTTCCACCGGCGGCGCGGCGGAAGTTTCCGCTGCCGACGGAGCTGAAGCGTGCTCTCCTGGCGTCGCAACTGGCGGGATTTTCGTGCCGCGAAGCTGCCCTTCGAGCAGCGCTATGCGCTCGCTCAGCTTTTGCAGCGCTGTTTGGAGCGTCTTGATTTTACGCGCATGCGCGATTGACAGGATTGCAGGCGCGAGCAACGCGGCGAGCGCCAGAAAAACGAAACAGGCGACACGGACTCCATCAAACGCGGAGAGATCGTGAGAAGAAAGCAAAGGGCCAACCGAGCGGCGCCGCGACGAGAATGGCCGGCGGCCCTAAGGCTGCCTCGCGCCGTCCGGGCACATCAAAGCCCGGTCGGTGCATCGATAAAATCCCACGGCAGGTCAAACCTTTGGGACAACTGCGCGGCCAGCGCTTTCACCCCGAAGGTTTCGGTGGCGTAATGCCCGCCGAGCAACAAGTTCACGCCCAACTCTTCTGCCGCAATCGCAGCCCAGTGCGGGGCCTCACCGGTGATAAAGGTGTCGACTCCTTCACGTGCGACCGCGTGAATCTCCGCGCCCGCGCCGCCTGTGATGATGCCAATTGTCCTTGTTGTAGCCGGCCCGCTGGCGAACAACGTAACGTCAAAGCCCGTGGCTGCTTCGAGTTTACGCGCCAGCTCGTTCGGAAAAATCTGGAACGAAGCGCGCAATCCCACGAGCTGTCCCTTTGCTTCGAGGAAGGGCTCCAGGTCACTCAGGCCAAGCGCGGCGGCGAGCTGTGCGTTGTTGCCGGCGATTGGGTGCACATCCAGCGGAAGATGGGCGCTGTAGAGAGCGATGTTGCAATCGAAAAGCAATCCAAGCTGGCGCCGGACCGGCCCAGTGATTGCCTGCACGCCGGGCCAGAAAAGGCCGTGATGCACAAGAAGCAAGTCGATCCCCTGCTCCGCCGCGGCGCGAACGGCGCGGGAAGACGCATCCACCGCCGCGCCCATCCGATCGACCCTCCCGGAGTTCTCCACCTGCAAGCCGTTGAGCGCGTTCGGCCAATCGCCGCATTCGTCCACCCGCAGATACTCGTTCGCGTACTGGACGATCTCAGCAAGTGCAGCCACTCGCTGATCTTAGACAACCGAGCGGTCTGGAATCCAAGCACAAAGTCACGCCTCTTCTTCCTCGCGCAGCCGGGGCATAGACTAACGAGTCGAGGATCTGGCCGTCTTTGATCACGCTTCGCCGGAGGCGGCCCTCGAAGGTAAAGCCTGCCTTCTCCAGCACCCGCGCGGAAGCAGGATTGTTCGCGAAAACATATGCTTCGATGCGATTCAGCGAAAGCGTTTGAAACCATATGGGACCACCGCCCGGACAGCCGCCGTGATGATGCCACGATGCCAGAATGGCTCAGCCAACCAAAAGCCGAGCTCCGCCGTCAAACGAGACACGTCCTCGCCAGGATGTAAGCCGATGCCACCAGCCGCCCGGCCCGCTACCTCGATGCAAAGCGCAAGCCCGGAACTGTCCCGGGTCCGCTGCTGCAGGTAGTCTTCCGCGTCGGCGAGCGTGTAGGGATGCGGCATGCGATCGCGCAACGTGATCCAGACGTTGCGGTTGTTCGCCGCTTCCACTAATGCGAGCGCGTCCTCGATTTTCCAAGGACGGAGTGAAGCTGCGCCGAGCGATACCTGCATTGCCGGAGCTTAGCGATTTCCGGACGCATGCGGAAGCACGGCGGCCTGCGGCCGGAGCCCGAGAGAACGAATTCTCCAAACCCAGCGGTCGACTTTTCTTGACGAATTTCGCGTGTCTTGGGACTTTGACGCGAGTCGCAGGCTTTGCTCAACGCACGGAGGAAAAGATGCTGGAATACACCGACGCCCCTTCTGAATCCGACGCCGGCACCATGCCATGTCCGCAGTGCGGTCATGGCTTGCCTCTGAATGCACCGCGTTGCGAAAACTGCGGCTGGATTCGGGAAGGGGGTTTGCAGACCGCGGAGGGCAAAGCGAGTGATGCGGTGGCGGTGCTCCTAAGCGTCGTTCCTGGCCTGGGCCATGTTTATAAGGGCTATCAATTCCTCGGCTTTGTCTTCGTCGTGGGTGCGCTCTTCGCGGTTCTCCTGGGGGCGCTGGCTGCGACGGCTACGGCTGGTTTTGGACTTTTCCTGATCCCGATCTACTGGTTCGCCGTCATGTTCCATGTTTACGCGATCGACGATCGCGTTACTCCTGGAGCGAACGACGTGGGCGAGGAATATTAGCCGCCGTCAGCCAGCCTCAGGATGACAGCCTGGGGCGAGCGCCGTTCGTTAGGCCGGAAGCTCGGTCGCCACGACGGCTTCGTAAATTTCGTCGAGGATTTCTCGCAGCCCATAACGAAAGCTCCACGATGGATAATGTTGCTGGAACTTACGCACGTCGCTGATCCACCAGATATGATCGCCAATGCGGTTGTCCCCTTCGTAATGCCAGGTTAACTCCCGCCCGCTGATTTCCTCGCAAAGCCGGATCGCTTCGCGAATCGAGCAGTTACTGTGGCGGCTGCCGCCAAGGTTGTAGACCTCGCCCGCGCGCGGTGCGGCGATGAAGGCGGCGGAGGCCTCGACGAGATCAAAGCTGTGAATATTGTCGCGAACTTGTTTGCCGTTGTAGCCGAAGACGCGATAAGGCCGACCACTGACCGTGCACTTCATTAAGTAAGACAAAAAGCCGTGCAGCTCAGTCCCGGCATGCGCGGGACCAGTCAAACATCCGCCGCGGAAACAGGCCGTCGGCATTCCGAAGTAGCGTCCGTACTCCTGCACCAACACATCTGCTGCGACTT
>JACDBM010000030.1 GCA_013694945.1 Chthoniobacterales bacterium | reverse complement strand
GGTAGAGAGGTCCGAGCGAGCCGGGGTCAGTGCCCCCGGCTACAACCGCGCATGCAGCAGAACTCACTGATACAGTGCGCTAGTGCAATGTATCCTTCGAAGTGAGACTGGCGGGTGTGGCTTGCTTGGTCACACTGGAACTAATGCGCTTGTCATCCCGAGCCGCGACGACGGCGAGGGACCTCACATCGGATCTCGGATAACTCACGGTCCGGAGTTGCCCCACTTCGGCTCAATTTACCGCACCAGAGCGATTGTGATCGGTCGTGCAGAGAAAGAATGTCTCCTCTTGGATTGCGAGGTCCCTCGCCGTCTTCGCGGCTCGGGATGACAACAGGTTGCGCGACCCCCGCCGTTCCGACTCCTTGATCGTAGTCTGATTTTACCGATACACTGCATTAGTGAATTGAGCGCGATCGCGGCGACCCGAAGCCGCGTCGCCGTTTAGTGGCTGCGAATTGAGCCACCTCCGTGGCAAACTCCTCGAGAAGGGCAGGCGAGGCGTACGCGGAATAACGGAGCGCAACGTAAGCATCGGCAACGCTTCGGATGCGATCGGAATCCGCAGGCAACAACGCCGCCGCGCGCCGGGCGAAATGTGAAGGACCTTCCCACGGCTGACGAGACGCGCCTCGTCTGGCGGCTATCCGGCAGAATCTTTCATAAAGCGCTTTTACGCGATCGCCTCGCGCGCGCTCCCGAAAGCGCTTCGCAGCGCCGAGCAATGCGACAGCCGCCACTGCACTCATGAGCATCCCAACGATCAGCTGCAGGGGCGGCACGTTGCCGAGATCGATGTCGGTAATGAATGTTTCCTGCGCGTCGGCATCAAAGCTCAGCACGCGCGTGTCCCACGCGTAATTCAATGTCTGCCAGGCGAGGCGCAGCTCGGTAAAGATCGGCTGCCGCGCCAGATTTCCGGCAAAGGTTCTGTTCTGCGTCTGCGCCGACGAACCGCGGCGATCGAGGAACGAATCGAGACCGAGGTTCACCCGGTCGGGCGCGACTACGCTCGTGGGATCGACGCGCGCCCACCCGCTGTCGGGCAACCAGACTTCGCACCACGCGTGCGTGTCGGATTGCCGGACAAGGAAGAAGCGGCCGAACTCATTATATTCGCCGCCAAGATAGCCGAGGACGACGCGAGCGGGAACTCCGGCCAGCCGCATCAGAGTCGCAAAGCTGCTCGCGTAATGCTCGCAGAAACCGAGGCGACGCTCGAAGAGAAAGGCTTCGAGATCGTTCTTTCGGTATTGGCCAGGCGAGAGCGAATAGCGGAAACCCTGGCTGCCGAAAAAGTGCAAAGCGCTGCTGACAATGGCGCGTGGATCGGGATTGGCGGTCGCCCAGGATTGCGCCAGCTCCTGAACTCGTGGACTGATCGACTGTGGGACTGCCAGCAGGAGGTGGCGTTCGTTGGGACGGAGTTCTTTCTCCGAAACTCGGGCGAACGATCTCACTTCGTAACGCCGCGGTTTGCGAATGAGCTGAGTGCTCCGCAGGTATTGGCCGGGCGCCAGGATGGCGCCCGAAGGCGCTCCAACCGGCCAATCGAGGGCGAACATCCAATGCGCGCCGTGCGGCTCCAGGGTGATCCATTGACGAACGCCATCACCGGCGGGCCGTGGAGGCAATCGTGGAATAGCCGCTCCTTCGGAAGCGCGCCATTCCATGCCGTCCCCGGACCATAACACGACGCCGCGCCAGTAGAGCGCGTCGGCTCGCGGGACTTTGCCATCCGGGAACTCGGCCCGGAACGCAACATCGGGTGAGTTCGCTAACGAGGCCACACTGCCGGGGGAAATTCGATCTGAAAACCCGGACGCCGCTGAGTTCGACGGTGTCATCAAAAGGCGAAACCCGGTCGTGACGCGGGGAAAGAACAGAAACAAGAGGGCGATGAGCGGCAATGCCTGCGCGAGGAGCTTGCCAGCCGTCCAGACCGGCGGCCAGAGCGCGCCCGGCGCGGAGCCGCGGTGAAATTGCACTAGCGCGACCAGCAGCAACGTGAATGCAAGCAGCAGCGAGAGGGCAATCGAGAGATCCTGCGCGAGAAAAAATCCACACAAGCAAAGGACCCAGGCGACCATCACCAGCATTTGGAATTCGCGCGCGGTGTGCGCTTCCAGAATCTTCAGCGACATGAGAACAACGACGAGCGATACGCCCGGCTCGATGCCTTGCAGCGAGCCGTAGCTCAAGTAGATCGCGCCCAGCGCGGCGCTTGACAGCACCACCTTCCAGAACGCAAGTCGCAGCCGGTAACCCTTAGGCTCCATCCAAAATTTCGCTGCGAGCGTGCTGAGGAAGAGGGTTGGCACCCAGGTCGCGAGGACGCCGAACATTGGCGGCACCGTGAATACCAACGCCGCCGCGAGCCAAAGCAGCGGCCGGCGCGGAATACGAGTGTCGACCTTTCGAAAGGAGCTCACTTGAATAAGGCCAGCGCCCGGAGGCAGCGATGAAAATGAGCGTCGCCCAGTGATGGGGCGATTGCGCTTCCGGGCAAACGCAACCCGTACGGCCGTCGTGCGCGTTCTGCTTCGATGATCCAAAGCGCCAGCTGCGAGAGGCGATCTTCCGGATCGTTGAGCCGGAGCGAGCCGAAGTCCAGATACAGCAGCCCGCTGGGCTCGGCGGCATATTGCTTCGTCATTAATGCCTGTCCGCGAGCGACGGCTTTCCAGTCGATATGCCGTTGCGACTCGCCGGGCACGTAGGCCCGCACGCCAGCAAAGTCGTCACCCTCGCGCATCTCCGTCCCGCGCTTCGCCAGCAAGGAGAGCGCCCGATCGACGGGCAGCTTGGAATCGCCCGCTGGCCGGGGATAAACGAGATAGCGTTGCGGCGAGGCGAGCCGCTTCCGCGCGCGCATCACACCGAGAGGATAGACGGTCGCAAGGCGGAAACACCTGATCTCGTGTTCGCCGCGAACGCCGGCGGGAAAGCGCAGCATCACGCGTGCAGCTTTCCCGGGCGGGATGTGGTCGATTCGCTCCGCGTCTCCGCCGGAGGCCGGCACAGTCACCAAAATGCCATGTCGCGCCGCTCTCGTTGATGATTTCGGCTGGGAGCGAAACCTCACCTCCGGCAAAGGCAGGCTGGACCGATTCCGCCCTTATCCTCAAGCCGGCGAGGTTCACCCAGGTGTGTGGGATGGAGATGAGGAAGACGCCGCCGAGTGTGAAAAGCAGAACGTAGGCGGCGGCGTTGTTCTGGCTGGAGGCGGCATACCACATCGCGAGCAACACGAAGAGCAATCCCGCGAAGCTTCGCGTCGGATGCACGAAGGTAAACGCCCGCGGCTTCACGGCACCGGGACACTGTGCAGCAGAGCATCGGCCAGCGTGCGTCCGCTTTGTCCAGGCTGCTCGAGGTCGTGTCCCAGTCGATGCGCCATGACGGCGACGCCGACTGCCTGAATGTCTTCCGGGAGCACCATCTCGCGGCTATTCATCAGAGCCCAGGCTTGTGCGGCGTGCAACAAAGCGAGCCCTGCGCGCGGTGAAAGTCCCGTGCTGTGACGCTGCCGGGAGGCGTCGAGGAGGTCCTGCAGATAGTCGAGGAGCGCGCCCGACGCATGCACTCTCCGCACCGCAGCCTGGATCTCGAGCAGAGTTTCCGCGGGAAACACCGGCTTCAGCTCCTTCAGCATTTCACGGCGATCCATTCCGAGCAGCATGGCGCGCTCGCTCGCTCGATCAGGAACGCCGAGCTCGATCCGCATCAGGAAACGGTCGAGCTGCGATTCCGGGAGCGGGAACGTGCCGACCTGATGCTGCGGGTTTTGTGTCGCAATGACGAAAAACAGCAACGGCAGCTCGTGGGTCACGCCATCGGCCGAGACGTGATGTTCCTCCATCGCTTCGAGCAGGGCGCTTTGCGTTTTCGCGGTCGCGCGATTCACTTCGTCGATCAGCACCACCTGCGAAAACAAAGGGCCGTGGTGAAACACGAACTGCTGTTGTTCGCGGTCGAAAATGGAATTCCCGAGGATGTCCGCCGGGAGCAGATCGCTCGTGAATTGAATCCGCTGAAACCCCAGTCCAAGCGATCGCGCCAGGGCTTGCGACAGAGTCGTTTTGCCAACGCCGGGAATATCCTCGATCAGCAGATGACCGCGCGCCAGCAGGCACGCTACTGCGAGCTTCACTGCCTGCGTCTTGCCGACGATGACTTCACAAATTTGCTTTGTGAATGCATCAACGGCTTCTGTCACATGGAACGATCCGCAGGATCGGGATCATTGGCAAACAAGCGTACGTCGCGTATAAGCGGAACTTCGTCGCCGGCCTCCCGAACTCATATGAACATCGCACCTCGCCTCTTAACCTTGCTCTCTCTCTTCTCGCTGCCAGCCATAATGCCGGCGCAACAATCATCACCTGGCGAACGTCCAGACATCTCCGATAAAGCGTTGATCACCGAAGCCTCGCCAGCCGCAAAGCGCAGGACCGAGCCGAAAGGGAACAAACCCGTGAAGCAATACACAATCGAGCAGTTCATGAAGACCACGCGCGTCGGTGGGAGCGCGTTCTCGGCTGATGAGCAGTCGATTCTTTCCACAGCAACGAGAGCGGAATTTTCAATGTCTATCGCACGCCAGTCGGAGGCGGCGAAGCGAAGCAGCTGACGAAGTCCACCAAGGAAAGTACCTATGTGGTGTCCGCGTTTCCGACGGACGCGCGGTTTCTTTACCGCTACGACAAAGGGGGGAACGAGAACGAGCACCTTTACCTGCGCGAGC
>JACDBM010000020.1 GCA_013694945.1 Chthoniobacterales bacterium | reverse complement strand
TGTTCTATCCGATCGAGCCCCTCCCGCGACTGTTCCGGATTATCGGCTATGCCAACCCGATCACATGGCATGTGGATGTCCTGAGATATGCGACCATTGGGCTGGGCGAGCCGCGCGCGATCCTGCTCGAATCGATCGCTTTTTTGACATTCGGAGCCGTCGCATTCGGCTTTGCGCTGCGGGCATTGCGAAACCAGGAGTAACGGGCGCGTTCCAATCCGGTGGGTGTTTTTTGAATCCAAACGGCGCCCCGCCGCATCTCACTGCAAAAGGACAATTATGAAAACGCTTCCCCTCACCTGTCTCTGTTCGATTGCAGTCGCACTCAGCGCCTCCGCACAGGACCCGACCGCCACACCACCTGCGCCCGCGCCAACCGCAATCATCGCGCAGCCGACGCCTTCCCCATCGGCAAGCCTTGCGCCTGCGGTAACGAGCACACCTGCCGCTTCTGCCACCGCCTTGGAGGAGAGTGCCCTCGAGCGCAGGATCAAGGACAAGGTGAAGCGCCACGTGCAGGTGAGCTTCGGCGACGATGACAAGAGGGAGGATCGCGACAGCAGCAACCGCCGCAGGCATGATTTCGATGGGGATGATGGCGCGCTCATGGCAATCCCGATTGTCGGCATCATCTTTACGACCCTCTTTGGCGCGCCTGTGCTCGTGGTCGGTTTGATCATGTTTTTCAGCTATTGGAAGGCTCGCTCTTTGCACAAGACGGTCCGCGAGATGGTGGCAAAGGGACAGGAAGTGCCGCCCGCTCTCTTCGCCGGTCCTCCCCCGGTGGTTCGGGCACGCTCGGATATGCGGCGCGGCGTCGTGCTCCTGATGGTGGGTGTCGGCCTGATGATCTTTTTCGGCGCGGTGAGTGAGTGGGAGGGTGGCGCCTGGGCTCTTGGTGTGATCCCGTTCCTGATCGGAGCCGGTTACCTTCTCGTCTGGAGATTGGACGGAAATAAACCGAGTACCGACAACACCGCGCGCTTGTCATAGCGTGCGGGAGTGTCGCTGACGGATGCAGACCTCGTCGCCAGAATCCTTCTCGATGACGATCATCACGCCTTCTCTGAACTCGTGCGGCGGCATCAATCCGCCGTGCGAGGTCTGCTCCGGCAGCTCACCCGGGCCGATGCAGCGCTCGCGGACGACTTGGCGCAGGAAACGTTTCTCAAGGCCTACAAAAACATCCGCAGCTTCCGCGGCGAAGCGCGCTTCTCGACCTGGCTTTACCGCATTGCCTACAACTGCTTTCGCGAAGACGCGCGGCGCCGGAAGGAGCTGGTGGGAATCGATGAAGCGCAGCTTGAGTCGGAACAAGATCCGCAAACCGTTGACCCCGCCCTAAGGCACGACCTTATGCATGCGCTCAGCACTCTCCCGCTTTCCGAGCGCACCGCCGTTTTGCTCTGTTGCCAGAACGGGCTCTCGCATGACGAGGCCTCCCGCGTGCTCGAAATCCCACTCGGCACGGTAAAAACAAATGTGCTCCGTGGCCGAGAAAAGTTGAAAAAGATGCTGGCGATGTGGGAGAATGATTGAGCCATGGCGGAGAAACTGCAAGAAGACTGGCTCGACGCGCGCCTGCGCGACGAAGCGGTCTACATCGACGACGGCGGATTCACCGCCCGGGTCGTGCAGCAGTTGCCGCTGCGCCGGCAGTCACGCACGTGGCGAGCTGCGATCCTGCTTGGGGTCACGCTCTTCGCATGCATCGTGGCTTATCTCGTCTCAGGACGCGGAACGTTCCTGGCACACACCGCTGAGTTCCTGGTCGCGATGCCGATCGCGACGGTCTGCACGATTGCCGGAATGTGCTGCCTGCTTGTGACGATCGCGGGTGCTTCCGCAGCCGTGTCGAAGGCGCGTTCCTAGGGCCGCTACGGAAGCGCACGCGCTTCCTGAACGTCGCGTCCGATCTGGACCGTTAGCTCCTCTACGTTCTTGAACTTTCGCTCCGGCCGCAGATAGCGCACGAACCGCACCTCGACGTCTGCGCCGTAGATTTCATCGTCAAAGTCAAAAAGATGAAGCTCAAGGAGGCGTTCTGGCCTGGCAGATTCGACCGTGGGCCGATAGCCGAGATTCGCTACGCCGCGCAAAACAGACCCGTTTAGTTTCGCTTCCGCGGCGTAAACGCCGTTCGGTGGGAACTGCTCACTATGCGCGCTCAGGTTCGCTGTCGGAAAACCAAGCTTGTGCCCGAGCTGCGCCCCGCGTTTCACTGTCCCGAGGATCGTGTATTCGCGTCCGAGCATTGCGGCTGCGGTCGCAAAGTCGCCGCTCTCGATCGCCCTCCGAATCGCGGTGCTGCTCACTACCACACCCGCGACGGCGACTGGTTTGATTCCGATCACCTCGAAGTCGTGTTCGGCTCCGAGTTTCTGGAGCAAGGCAAGATTTCCCGCCCGGTTTTTGCCAAACGACCACTCGTGTCCAACACAAATTTGCCGCAAGGGCCGCGCGTGCCTAACGAGGTTCTGAACAAATTTCTCCGGCGGCGTGGCGGCGAATTGGAGGTCAAAACGCACCACGAGCAAATGCCCGACCCCCAGATCGCGAATGAGCGCAATCTTATGCTCCGTCGCGGTCAGGAGGTGCGGCGCCTCCTCCGGGCGCAGGACTTTCGCAGGATGCGGATCGAACGTGACCACGACAGGGGTGCCGCCCGCTGCTCGCGCGTACCGCGCCGAGGTGGAGATGACGGCTTGATGGCCGAGATGCACGCCGTCGAAGACGCCGATCGCGGTAAAGAGCGGCCCCGGCAACTGGCTCAGATCCTCGAAGGAGTGCAGGACCTCCATTGCGATTCGTTAGGCGCCGCGCATCCGTGAGACTTCCGGCAGCGTGAGAATGCGTGCGAGAATGTTCACCGGATCAGCATTCTTTAACTCTTCCACGGTGACCGCCCCTGCGACAGGGAAGCGACCGGACCGAATCCGGCGAAGGTTCTTGAGATGGGCGCCGCAGCCGAGCGTTTCCCCGATGTCGTGCGCATAAGTGCGGACGTAGAAGCCCTTGCTGCAGTTGACGCTGAAGTCGATCTCGGGCGAGGCGATCCGCCCGATCCGGTAGCTGTAGACGTGCACCAGCCGCGGCTCGCGCTCAACCGTCTTGCCCTGCCGCGCCAGCTTGTAGAGAGGCACGCCGCCCTGCTTGATCGCCGAAACCATCGGCGGCATCTGATAGAAATCGCCGCGGTATTTTTCGAAAGCGGCCCGCACGGCTTCTTCCGTGAGCGGAGGAACAGGTTTTTCCTCCAGGATTTGGCCCGCGCGGTCCTGCGTATCCGTGGTCGCGCCGAGTGAGAGCGTTCCGGCGTATTCCTTGTCTTCGCTCATTAACAAATCCTGGATCTTGGTCCCGCGCCCGAGGGTGAGCAAAAGCAAACCGGTCGCGATCGGATCGAGCGTCCCGCAATGCCCAACCTTTTTGATCTGGAGTCGCCGTCGGACGAGCGCCACGACGTCGTGCGAGGTCAGGCCCGCGGCCTTATCGACCAGCAGAACGCCGTCAGGAGTGGGAGTTAACGACATCGCAAACGGCTTCCAAAACCCGTTCTTCCACCTCTGGCAATGTCCCGCGCACCCGTGCTCCCGCGGCTAGTTTGTGCCCGCCGCCACCGAAGCTTTGACAAATTGCGCTCACATCGGCGGCCTCGGTTTTAGAACGCAAGCTGATCCGGACTTTGCCGTCAGAAAGTTCTTCGAAGAACACCGCCACCACCACACCGTCGATCGCGCGGAGATGGTCGATCAGACCCTCGTTGTCTTCCGGGAGAACTCCGAGCTCGCTCGCGGCTTTCAAGCTGAGACTGAAGCTCGCCACCTGTCCCTCGGCTTCGAAACGCATCGTCCCGAGCAGCTCTCGTAGCAATTCCACCCGCCGGCGTGGATAGCTTTCGTAGAGCAGCCGGCTCACGCGTCCTAAATCGACGCCGCACTTCAACAATTCCGCACCAATCACGAAAGTGCGCGCCGTCGTGTTCGGATATTGGAACGAGCCGGTGTCAGTCGAGATCGCGACGAAAAGGTTTTCCGCAATTTCAGGGTCAATCGGCCACCCGCAGCTCCTGAAAAATTCAAACAAGATTTGCCCGGTCGCCGGAGCATGTGCATCGATGTGCACCAGGTCGCCATAGCGCGGATTGCTTAAATGGTGATCCATGTTGATCCACTTCGGGGCGCGCGCCGCGTCCCCCGCGAGCCCGAGTCGCGGCCGCGTCGCCGTATCAAGAGCGATCCCGAGATCAAACGTCTCCGGTTCCGTTGGCGGCGTGGTCAGCATCTCGACTCCGGGCAGGAATGCATACTTCTCCAGGATCCCGTCTTCGTTCCAGACTGTCACTTCCTTCCCGAGCTGCTTTAAGGAAAGCGCGAGCGCGATCTGACTTCCGAAGGCGTCTCCATCGGGCCGGACATGACTCAGCACGACGATGCTCTGCGCTTGCCGAATCGCATCCGCGATCTCTGCGAAGCTGGCATTGCGAACGGCGGTCGCGGCGACGTCAGTACTCACGCGGTGTGCTCGTCCTCGGCTGGTGCGATCTCCTGGAGGATCTTGAAAACACGTGCGCCACGCTCGGTGGAATCATCCAGGTGGAAGACAAGGTGCGGCGTGTATTTCAGCACCACGTGTTTCGAAAGCTCAGCCTGCAAAGTCGCGCGGTGCTCCTCCAGCTTTGTGATCACCGCAGCCTGTGAACCTT
>JACDBM010000006.1 GCA_013694945.1 Chthoniobacterales bacterium | reverse complement strand
AACGGAAGGAAAGTCGCGGCGCGCATTTCCGCGAGGATTTTCCCGACAAAGCCGACAAGTTCGCGAAGGTGAACACCATCATCTGGCAGGGAGAAGATGGCAGGATGCAAATCCGACTCGAAGCGTTCCCGGAAATGCCCGAGCTTTTGAAACAGATCATCGAAGAAATGAAATGAGCATCCCCGATTCTGTCATCCTGAGGCTGGCGAAGCGCGCCGAAGGACCTTGCGCGTTCATGAGCGCGCATCGTGAAACGTGCCGCGGTTTCAGCATCGCAGGCATGGCGAACGCCCGTGCTCTTGCGATGAGAGGTCCCTCGCCGTCTTCGCGGCTCGGGATGACAGCTTTGGAAGGCGAAGGGCGAAAAACACGCCAATGAGCACGGCCACCTTCAAAATCTGGCGCGGCGATTCAGAGGCTGGCGCATTCCGCGAATACACGACCGAAGTCTCCGAAGGCATGGTCGTGCTCGATGCGGTGCACGACATCCAGGCGCAACAAGCAAATGACCTGGCCTGCCGTTGGAATTGCAAAGCAGGCAAATGCGGGTCCTGCTCGGCCGAAGTCAACGGCATCCCACGGCTCATGTGCATGACGCGGATGAGCGACCTACCGCTCGACAAGCCAGTGACCGTGGAACCAATGAAGGCGTTTCCAGTGGTGAAGGATTTGATCACCGACGTCTCCTGGAACTTTCGAGTGAAAAAGCGGATCAAGAGATTCAGGCCGCGCGCACCTGATGCTCCGGATGGAACCTGGCGCATGGCGCAACGCGACATCGATCGCGTCCAGGAATTCCGCAAATGCATCGAGTGCTACCTGTGCCAGGACGTCTGCCACGTGCTACGCGATCACCACAAACACGACGAGTTCATTGGCCCGCGTTTTCTAGTTTACGTCGCGGCGCTCGAGATGCACCCACTCGATACGGAGAACCGCGTGCCCGAGCTGAAAGAGGCTCAGGGCGTCGGTTACTGTAACATCACGAAGTGCTGCACGAACGTCTGTCCCGAGAACATCCAGATCACGGACAACGCCATCATTCCTTTGAAGGAACGCGTCGTGGATCAATACTTTGATCCTTTGGCAAAGTTGCTGCGTCGGATTCGGCCAGGCGAGAAACGGAAAGAGTCTGGTTAGTCGTTAGTCCAACCCATGAATTCAGAGGCAATCACGTTCGAGCTAAAGACGCTTTCCGAGGAGGCGATCCCTGCCGCTTTGGAAAAGGCGGAGCGCTACCGGCTCTTAAACGAGCCCGCCGAGGCTGAGAGCATTTGCCTCGATGTCCTAAAGATCGCGCCCGATAATCAGCAGGCGATCGTGACCCTTCTGCTGGCCGTGACCGATCGTTTCTCGAAGGGGTATGGAGTCAGCGATACACAGGCGAGAGAGTTGCTCGAGACGTTAACCAGTGAATACGAGCGCGCCTACTACCGTGGTCTTCTGGCGGAGCGTCGCGCAAAGATGAAACTTGCGCAGGGGCCGCATGGGAGTCTTTGGGCCTACGGACTTTTTCGCGAGGCGATGGAGTGCTATGAGAAAGCAGAAGCGATTCGGCCGCCGGGGAACGATGATGCTCTCCTCCGCTGGAATACCTGCGCTCGGATTATCGCGAAGAACAAACTCGTCGAGCGCGAGGAAGATCGTGTCGATCTTTCCCTCGAGTAACCGCGGACGAGTATCGCTCGTTAGGCGCTGACTTCGAGTTCGCGGGTGTAAGCGGAACCGAGCGGCCCAGGGATGCTGGAGTAGAGCGCGAAGGAATCAACTCGGATCAGCCCGCCATCGAAATCCGCGTTCGCTCGCAGGAAGGGCCGGACGCTTTCCGCAGAGACGTCGCGGCAGCGTGCGATCGTGATATGCGGGTGCCACGAGCGCAGGTCGGGTTGGAGGCCAGCGCCGAGCGCAGCTTCCTGCACACGCTTGTAGACGTGGAAGAGCTGCGGATGGCCCGTGCCAACTCCCGCCCAGATGACGTTCGGCTTGCCCCTGGCCGGGAATGTGCCAAACCCGCGC
>JACDBM010000399.1 GCA_013694945.1 Chthoniobacterales bacterium | reverse complement strand
CAAATCCTGCGAGGTTACGCGACATTGCGATTACAACCTTTGCCCGGTTCGCATTGGACCACCGACTTCCCCCGGTGCCACTTCGCGATCGGGCCAGATCATGCTGTCGAGGCTCAAAAGTCCACCGCCACGGAAGAAGATGTAGAGGAAGACGAAACAGTAGAGCACCGCCGGCTCGCCTCCGTTTTGAATGGGGAAAAAGCCGCCTTTGAAGTGAACCATAAAGTAAGCTACCGCCATCAAGCCGCTGCAGAGAAACGCCGCGATCATGGTAAACAGCCCGACAGCTACCAGAAGTCCGCCGACTAGCTCGATAGATCCCGAGATTGCTCCCATCGCGTCGAGCGGTTGCGGCGGTCTTTTCGGATTAGCGAACCAACCGAGTAACTTCTGCGCGCCATGACAGGCAAAGAGTAGCCCGACCATGATGCGCATGATTGCATAGACATAACCTGCGTATTTTCCGATTGAACGATTCACTTCGGGCAGACTGCGCGATTGTGATTCAGCGGTCAAGATTCTCCTTCTCGTGGTCAGCGAAAGTGGAGGGCGAGCCGATGTCATCGCCTTGAACCGCGGAAACCGTCTCCGATCTCCCAACCAGTTGATCACATGCAACATAAAAAAAGTGACGCAGAGCCTTCGTCAGGTCTGTTCCAAGCGCGCGGCTCTGGGTGATCTTTGCGTAGCGCACCTCCGGAAAGAAGGCGTTCGCGGCATTGCATGTTCTGACCCGTGAATGAGCATTGCACGATGCAGGTGCACGTCGGCTGCTCTGGCTGGTTCTACTGGCATTGGCGCGGCATCTTTTATCCGGAGACGAAGCGCCCCGACGAGTGGTTCAGGCATTACACGGAGAACTTCCGGACAGTGGAGCTGAATGCGCCATTCTATAGCTGGCCGAAACTCGCAACGGCGAAAGGATGGCGTCGGAACGCGCCGGAAGGCTTTCGGTACTCCGTGAAAGTGAATCGCCTTATCACGCACGAGAAACGCATGTGCCACACGCGAATGCTGGTGGAAGAGTTCTACCGGTTCGCTGAGATCCTCGGCCCGGCGTTCGGATGCTTTCTGTTCCAGTTTCCGCCGAGCTATCGTTACACCGCTGCGCGATTGCAGAGCATTATCCGGCAGCTGGATCCGCAATATCGAAATGTAGTCGAGTTCCGGCATCACAGCTGGTGGCGTGAAGCGGTGTATCGGCGCTGCACTGAACGCGGCCTCGCGTTCTGCGCCGTCAGCGCCCCGCGATTACCGGACGAGCTAATCAGGACGAGCGACGTCGTCTACGCGCGGCTGCATGGGCGCAGTCGTTGGTACCGGCACGACTACACAGGCGACGAGCTTGCCGGGTGGGCGGCGAAGATCGGCAATAGCGGCGCGCGCGAAGCCTGGATCTACTTCGACAATGACCGCGACGCCTTTGCGATCAAGAACGCCCGCGAGCTGATCCGCAGGCTTCGCCAGCTGGGACTGGACGTCGCGTGACAGCGGAACGGATCGTGATCGCGGGCGGCGGCGCGGCGGGATTCTTCGCCGCCATCGCCTGCGCAGAGGCGCGCCCGGGAAACCAAATTCTGGTCCTGGAGCGCAGCTCACAATTCTTGAGCAAAGTGCGGATCTCGGGCGGTGGCCGCTGCAACGTCACACACACCGCCTTGGATTCGCGCACATTCAGTAGTCGTTATCCGCGTGGTGAGCGCACTCTCCTTGCGGCGTTCCATCGATTCTCTCCCGAAGAGACGGCGGCGTGGTTTCAAACTCACGGCGTGCCACTCAAGGTGGAGCAGGATGGTCGCGTCTTTCCGATCACTGACTCGTCCGGCACGGTGATCGACTGCTTAATCGGCCAGGCCAGATCCGCGGGAGTGCAACTGCTCGCGGGCCGAGGTCTTGAGAAAGCGATCCGTCATTCGCGCGGCGGCGGTTTTGATCTCACCGTCGCGGACGGGACCAACCTGTCGTGTGATCGACTTCTTCTCGCAACCGGTGGTGCGAGAAGCTCCGGCGGGCCCCGGATTGCGGAAGCACTTGGACACACGATCGAGCCGCCGGTGCCCTCGCTTTTCTCGCTTCACGTCCCGGCGCCCTGGCTGCAATCGCTGCCGGGTGTCTCCGTTGACGAAGTCGAACTTACCGTGCCCGGCACAAAACTCCGCGAGCGCGGGGCCCTCCTGATCACGCATCATGGCGTCAGCGGTCCCGCTGTCCTGCGGCTGTCGGCCTGGGGTGCACGCGCACTGGCAGAGATGCGTTACCGATTTGCGCTTCGAATCAACTGGCTGCCGACTCGCGACGAAGCTGCGGTCACGGCTGAGCTGCGACAACGTCGCGAGACCCAACCGAAGCGTCACGTCGCGACTGATCCGATTGCTCCAATGCCCGGACGTTTGTGGGAGCAACTTGTCCGCAGTGCTGGTATTTCGGCAGAGACGATCTGGACAACACTGACGCGTTCGCAGCTGCTTGGACTCGTTAGGCAAACGATGCACTGCGAGCTGCCGGTCGACGGAAAATCCTTGAATAAGGATGAGTTTGTCACCTGCGGAGGTGTGCGGCTGCAGGAAGTGAATTTTAAGACAATGGAGAGCCGGCTCGTGCCGCACCTTTACTTCGCGGGCGAGTTGCTCGATATCGATGGCATTACCGGCGGGTTCAATTTTCAGTCGGCTTGGACCACCGGTTGGATTGCAGGGCATGCCATGGCGGATTCGGAACCGGCGACACTTGCATGAAGCGCAAAGACTCCGAAAACGCCGGTGCTGCGCTCGACGAAGTGCGCAACGTCTATGCCGATCTTGAGCAACGGCCGATCGCGCGAAACTGTGTCCGCCTGAAGGAATGTTGCCACTTCAAGCTGACTGGACGCACACCTTACCTCACGAAGGGCGAAGCGCTCCTGGCGGCAAAAGCTGTCCGCGGAACGGGCCGGACGCGCCTGCCTCAAACGGCAGATGGACTCTGTCCCTTGCTCGATCGCGGCAGCGGCAATTGCTTGATCTATAAGGATCGGCCGTTCGGGTGCCGCACGCATTTTTGTGCGGCCGCCGGAGGTCCTTACGAGCGCCGCGAAGTCCTCGACCTGATCCGGAGGCTGGAGCGAGTGGACGAAAGACTGGGCGGCGACGGCCCTCGCAATTTCGCCGCCGCGGTCAGTGAGGCACTGAGATAGTTATGGCCGGGGCCAGCTAGGCCGCTTTCTTTTGCTGCGCTTTGCCCGTGCGTTTGCTGCCAGCTTTTGCCGCTGGCTTCTTCTTCGGGCCGTGTGATTGCGCGAGGCTCTGCTGCAAAACCGCGACCAAATCGATCACCTTTGTGGGTGTCGCCGCCTTCTTCGGTTTCTCGTCAATCTCCCTGCCGCCGGCTTCCACCTTCTCCTCGATCACCTCAAGCAGCGCCTCGCGATAATCGTCGTGATACTTCTCGGGATCCCACTTCGATGTCATGCTGTCCACGAGCGCTTTTGCCATGTCCATCTCGCGTTTTCCCGGCTCAAGGGTTTTCGGGACGTTCAACTTTTCGGCATCCGAAAGCTCCTCCGCAAAGTGCATCAGCTCGAGGACGAGTGCATGCTTCATCGCCTTCACGCCCGCGAGATATTGCCGCGTTTTAATCACGACTTTCGCGATCCCGACCTTTTTGCCATCGGCAAGCGCGTCGCGCAGGAGGACGTATGCTTTGTCGCCGCCCTTCTGGGGTTCGAGGTAGTAGGGCTTGTAGAAAAACATCGGGTCGATCTCGTCCACATCCACGAAATCCTGAATATCGACCGTTTGCGTCGCTTCCAGGTCGACGCGTTGAAAATCCTTCTCACCGAGGACGACGAATTTCCCCTTCTCGTACTCGTAACCTTTCACGATCTGATCCCATGGCACTTCCCTGCCATCGACCTCCGCCACCCGCTTGTAATTCACCGGGCTATGATC
>JACDBM010000395.1 GCA_013694945.1 Chthoniobacterales bacterium | reverse complement strand
CGCCGCAGAGCCTGCTCGGTCGGGCGAATGTAAACATGGCGCGGCCAATCTCTCTCCGCGCGAAGTCGCTCGATCGCGAGAAGAAGGTCGCGCGAGACGCCGGAAAAATTCCCGGAACCTAACTCGCCAAGCACCACGGTCCAGGAACGACGTTGCACAATCACATTCCCGCAGCGCAAGCGCGGCATGTGCGGCGCCCGGCCGAAATGAAACGGGTGAAAGCCTAACGGGATGAGCCAGGCACGCGCAAAGGATCCCAGTTCTTCATGAGAGTCGCGCCTGCGGAGACAGACGTCTCCCGTTCGTTCATCCACATAGACTTCCGTTTCGGAGGGGGCGATCGTTTTCCACTTCGGATTCCCAAGCTGCGGAGCCACAAAATTCGTCTGCTCCGGCAACGCATCAAAGACGCGGACGGTCGTATGGGCGGTGAAATCGGCGGCGAAAAAGCCGAAATGAAAACTCGGCCGCCCGAAGGTGGTGCTGGCAAGCGCGGACGAAAGCGCGGGCCGATCTGGACAGCTCCAGTAGAAGCAATGATGCAGTAAAGCCAGTGGAGGATGAAGCTCAGCCAGCACCCATTGATAGTCGCCCGCGGTAACGGCGTCGATCGAACGCGCGGAAATTTGCAGGTCCGCAGAGGGATAAGTGTATTCATCGAACTTCGGATATTCGAAATCCTGACGAACAAATCGACAATCGTCCGTCGTCAGTTCCAATTCCGCGACATCGACTCGGGTTTCGATCCTCTTGCGAAACGCTGACTTCACTTCCTGGAAAGCCGCGTGTGCGAAGGCGATCGCACCGTGCCTCTCCAAAGGCATCTGGTTCATTGCGCAGTGCTGCAAAAACGCCGGGAGAGGAACGCTACCACTCCGCGCCGGCATTGATTCCAATAAACGCCGGAGACCGATCGCCACACGGCTCGCGACAAAGGCATAGGTATCGCGCCACAGATCGATCCATGGCTCAGCCTCCCGCACGAACTGATCGGCCATGCTTTCACTGATGACAAAGTCTCCTTCTCGGGAGCACTCTTCCGCAATCGGGTTGGCCGCGGCGTAGAGAAAACGTTGGGTATTCTTTTGCTCGAAACCCAAATTCTCCAGGCGATGGCGTGCTTCGCTCATCAGCTCGATCCGCTGCGCTACGTCAGCTGTTTGTGCGAACCGCCCGGGCAAGGCGGCGAGCGGTGAGAGAAGATTGAGCCAGCGGTCGCGTGCCGCGCCCGGCCGCCATCCCTCGATTTCGGACATCAGCCTGGTGAACGCATGCGGCTCCAGGGCCGCTATCTCGACCTGCCACCGAATCACGTTCTCGCGCGCGAGCTTTTCGAGATGATCGAGCGGAATCCGCAACGCATGCGCAGCAGTTCTGCCATCGCAGCGCCGTAATGCTTGAGCAGCCTCCGGGTCGAGCAGGATTGTTTCGTTTGTGCCGGAAAGGACAAACGCGTTTCCCTCCAGTCTCCCATTCGGGTTAAGCCGAGGCGCCAACTCTGGGCGGATTTCCGGGTCGTGATTGAGACTCGCCGCGGCTACATGTGCGGTCCAGCGTTCCAGAAAGGCATCGCGTCGGGCCACGCCAGTTTCCGCGCCCAGTCTTACCGCAATTTCTTCCGCGTCGATTCTTCCCCAGCTCGAAGGGCCAAACTGGCTGAACGTGTCATTCTTGGCGCAAATCCGCTGGAGGTAGAGCAGGAGGTGACGCTCGCGATCACGGGTGCGAGCGTTCCGGGGGGGCAAAGCACCGTTTTCGCGACTTTCCTGCGAAGGATCCTTCAGACGTTCGTGAAACTCGCCTGCGCCAAAGAGCAGATAAGGCGGCAACAACCTCCGGCTCGAGTGAAGGAGGGCAGAGCGCGCAAGTTCGATCTCCTCCTGAATCGCCTGGTTGAGAGAGGCTTCAGCGATGGCCTGGTTTTGCGCGCACTGCCAACAAATCGCAAACGCGCTCGTTGTCTGGTCGGTCGCGGGCGGCATCGTGCCGGAACGAATCGCCTTACGCCAGGCGCGCAACAATTCTTCGGAAAGCCCATGCCCCCTCGTTCGCAGAAGAAGTTCGACGGCGACTTTTGACTTCTCGAACTCGCTCTGCCTAACGAGCAGTACGCGCGCGGCCGCCGCGGCGCCGGAGGTGGCAAGCTTCGCGAGAGGATCAAACGACACGCCTGCCGCCCGGATGACAAAGTTCGGAGCAACGCGGTAATTCGACACGTCTCAGCAAAACGAAAGCGCTGCGACTTACAAGCGAAACCCGGTAAGTGCTGCGTGGAGAGAAGAGGTTCGGCCGGAGTGAGCGTAAGCTCGGCTCATGGACGCACGCAACCGAGCGGGCCGGCAAGCATGATCGCGAGGCGTTTCCACGTTACCGCACGGGTGACTTGAAACTGTGGGAGCGCGATTGGGCTCCCTGCCTCAGAATCTAGGCGGGTTCGCTCAGGAGCGGCAGCCGGATAGTGAAGGTGGTGCCAATCTGCGGCGTGCTATCCACCTCGATCGAGCCATGGTGATCTTCGACAACCTTCTTCGTGATGTACAAGCCGAGGCCCGTGCCGCTTTTCGCCTGTTTGGTGGTGAAATAAGGCTCGAAGATTTTCGCAACCTGAGCGGGTGCAATTCCGTAGCCGGTATCCTCAACGCGCACCTCCCCGTAGAACTCCTCGCGTAAGCACGTCACCGTGACGGAGCCTTTCCGTTCCGCCGCTGCTTGCACGGCATTGACGATAACATTCTGAAGCGCCCGTTGAATCTGCACGGCATCCCCGAGCAGAGTGCATGGATCCTCGCAAATGTCCGCAGTGAGTTCGACTTCGCTCTGCGCAGCGATCGCGTTCGCGCCCTTCAGCACATCCCGCGCGATCTTAGTCACAGAGATTGGCTGGTGGGGGGGCGCTTCTACGCTGCCGTAACTTTGCCACATCGTGAGCAGTTCGCGGCAAAGGCGAACATTCTGCTCGATAATGTTCAACTCTTTCGCGGAGGTGGGCGCTTCGGGCGTTTGCGCTTTCTCCGATTGCTCGAGTTTTCGGGCGAGCAACTGAACGTAACCCCAGACGATCGTGAGCGGATTGCCGAGATCGTGAACAAATTCCGCGGAAGCCTGGCCCAGCGACGCCAGGCGTTCCTTCTGCGCGAGCTCCTTCAAAAGGCGGTTGTTCAGCTCCTTGATCTCGCTTGCCGCATTCTCACCCGTGCGATGCACGCGGGTGCGCTCGACGTTTCGGCCGATGACATCCCGCATCTCATGCGCATCGAAAGGCTTGTTGATGTAATCATTGGCGCCAAGTCGCAGCGCCTCCTGCGCCGTCTCGAGCGCCCCAAAGCCAGTGAGCATGATGACGGCGACATGCGGGTCGATCTCTCGGATTTTTCTCAAGCCATCGATGCCGTTAGTGCCAGGCATGCGGATGTCGGTAATGACGGCATCAGGATGTTTCTCGCGCAGCAATCGGATACCGGCCTCGACTGAGTCCGCAGTGTGGACCTGGTAGCTGGGCTTCAACAGCATGCGCAGGCTTTCACGCGGCCCCAGCTCGTCGTCGATCACGAGCACTTGAGGGAGGTCAGGACTGACGGTCATAGCAGCTTGCGGCGGATTTGTAGCTAAAGCCATGCCGTTTAACGACTAATATTTCAACGTTTGCCGTGTCCTTCCATGACTGCCAAGCGCGTCAACAAAACTACGGCGGGCACAAGATGCAACTTGTGAATAACTATTGAGATGAGCCATATACATAATGATCCAAGTTGCGTAAAGATTGAACTTCGACGGCGGTAAACCCGTTTT
>JACDBM010000385.1 GCA_013694945.1 Chthoniobacterales bacterium | reverse complement strand
TCTTCCCGGGCCGGGCGGCGACAGCAGCATTGGGCGTCATGGGCCTGCTGGCGGTGATGCTGGCGGTGACGGGCATCTTCGGCATGGCGGCCTACAACGTGAGCCGCCGGATGAAAGAGCTGGGCATTCGCGTAGCGTTAGGCGCGCGTACGAAGCACGTAATGAGCGCCGCGGTGGGGCGGCCAATCGTGCTGCTCGGGATCGGCTCGTTCGTGGGGCTGCTGTCGTGCTTCTTCGCCAGCCGATTACTGGGGCAGATTGTGTATCAGGCGAATCCGCGAGACCCCGTGGTGGTCGTCGGCGCGGTGCTAACGATGGCGCTGCTGGGCATCGCCGCGTCCGCGATTCCCGCGCTGAGAGCGCTTGCCATCGATCCATCCAAACTCATGCGGGAAGAGTGAGGCAGGTGAATACGCTGCATAGCGCCCGTTCACTTTCCTCATGCGAAGGGCGCGACCCGAGATTGCGGCAACTTTCGAAGCACTGAATCGAACGGGTCTCGGCTGCTGGCGCGTCGGCGGGCAGTCACTCGTCAAAGACGGTTTTGGCGCCTCGCCGCTCGAAGGTCAGATTCACCGACCGTTCTCCTTCCGGTCGCGTGCGATGCCGCACACCCCGAGGGACGGTGATCATCTGACCGCCGCGAAGCACAATCTCTCGCTGGTCGAATTCGATGATCAACCCGCCTTCGACGCCCATGAACGTTTCGTCGGAATCTGGATGATGATGCCATCGGAACGGCTCGGTCATCACGCTGATGCGAACCTCGTGATCGTTGACCGTCGTGAGGGAGCAATTGTGGTAGCGATCGCGCACCTCCTGACCCAGCTTCGCGGGGTCCAAGACCTCTGTCTGCTTCACAGCCTTTTGAGTTTCATCTTCCGTCATACCGCGCCACACTACGAAGCGAGGCTCTGTCGACAAAAGCCTTCTCCTTAGGGATTCGCTGCGCCTGAGGCGCAGGTGATGAGTGCTCACGATGGCGCTGCTGGCATCGCAGCGTCCGCCCTTCCAGCCCTGCGAGCGCCGGCAGAAGTCACTGCTTCGCGGATCCATCATTTAGCTTGATCCATGCTGGCCCATTGCGGCAACTCTGCAGAGTGAAATCCTGCTTCCTTATACTCTGGACCGTTCTCTCGACTATCCTGTTACTCCATGCTGCCGATCCGGCCGCGGAAAAAGCGTTTGTCGAGAAGTTCAAAACTGCCTACGAAGGCAAGGACACGAAGACGCTCGAATCGTTCCTGTATAAACAAGGGGCAGTGCCGATGGCGCTGGAATTCTACAAGATGAGATTAACCGAAGGCGCTGGTGGCAAGATTGCGAGCATTGAGCTGACTGACCTCTCGCCAGAGGACCAGAAGAAGGTGGAGGGTGTGCAGGAAGGTCCCGGCGGGCAGAAGACACGGATGCCGATCAAGCCGACCAAGAAACTGCACGTGAAGATCGACACGACCGACGGCTCCGGCAGCGGCTCGGCAACAAGCTCGATGTTTGTTGCTGAGAAGGACGGCAAGTTCGTGATCCCTGTTCCTGTGCCGGCGAAATAGTGTCTTCGCCGCTTTGAGCGACGAGACGAGGCTTACATTGCGGGCCAAGCTCATCGATCGCGTTCCCGGCGCCATCGTTCGGCAAACGCTGCGGCGCTTTTGAAAATCCTCGCGGGCTGGGGACGGTGGGACCGTGTCTGCTTCGCCTCATGTAAGCGACCCCCAGAACTCTGCGGAAGACGCAACTTTGGTCCGATCGCCATGGAATCACGGTCCAGGTATTCCGCCGGGGTCGCCACATTATCCGCATCGCGCGCAATGGTCGGTATTTTGATGCCTTGGAGATGACGTTGGATGTGCGTCTCGACCAAACGTATTCCTACATCACGAAGTACTATAACGACATACTGCTCGTTCCCGTCCCCCTCTCGTTAGGCGCACTGCGCCGCGACTTGCTGTCATCTGAATGGCTGAGCGCCGGTTGATCGCCATCCGACCAACCGCGCCTGCATTATAACGGGTTTGCGCTCGGGTTGTCACAGCGGTCTCGTGGCGAAGGTGCGCACGGCGAAACCGAAGAAGCGAAGATCTGTTCGAAGCCGGAAATGGATCGTAATCCTGCTCGTCGTGCTGCTCCTGCCGGCCGGAGAGGTTGCGATGGTTCGGTTCGTCAATCCACCACGAACACGGCGGATGCTGCTCAATCAGGCCAGCGCGATTTTCTCGCGCGGAGAAGACTCGCCGCTTCTCTATCAGTGGGCTAATTTACCGGACATCCCTAAGATGTTCCTGAAGCACCTTTGGATTTCCGAGGATCAGCGGTTCTTTCAGCACGATGGCTTCGACTGGAAGGAGATGGGATCTCGCGGTGAAAGATGCTGAGCGGAAAGGGAAACCGGTTCGTGGAGCTTCCACGATCACGAACCAATGTGCCCGTTCGATCTTCCTTTGGCAGGGCCGTTCCTGGATCAGGAAGGGGCTGGAATCTTACTACACGATCTGGATGGAGGCGCTGCTCTCGAAGCGGCGCATCATGCAGCTGTATGCGAACGTGATCGAGATGGGCGATGGGATCTACGGGGTGGAAGCCGCGTCACGGCATTACTTTGGCGTGACCGCGAAAGGGCTTACGCGGGACCAGTCCGCCATGCTCGCAGCAGTGCTCCCGAATCCGAAACGCTGGAATCCGACGAAGCCGGGCCCAACGTTGCGGCGGCGTCAGCAGCGCATTCTGCAACGTGAACAGAATGCAGACTTCCCGGAAAATTTGCTGCGGTGAGCAATCGCATGAGCAGCGCAACTTGGTGGTTGAATTGCAACTAATAGGTTGCACATCCGCGAGAGAACCTCAAATATGCAACCATGAAGTTGCAATTCCAAGAAGATCGAATCGAAAAGCAAATCCACATCAACGCGACCGTCGCACGCGTCTGGCGCGCACTCACAGACCACCACGAATTCGGGCAGTGGTTCGGGGTTGCGATCGCCGGGCCGTTTGTCGCGGGCCAAACCTCACGCGGGCAGATGACCATTCCTGGCTACGAGCACGTGAAATGGGAGGCAGCCGTGCAGGAGATCAACGCGGAGCAGTTCGTGTTCGCATACAGCTGGCATCCTTATGCGATCGAGGCAGAGCGCGATTACTCGCACGAACCGTCCACGCACGTTGAATTCCGGCTCGAGCCGAGCGGCCATGGCACGTCGCTGACCGTGACAGAATCCGGCTTCAGCAAGCTGCCCGACGATCGGCTTCCCGATGCCTTCCGCATGAACAGCCGCGGCTGGGAGACGCAGCTGGAGGACATTCGAAGCCATGCAGAGCAGAACAGCTAAAGCGCTCGCTGCCCCACGTCTGCTCAGCCGTCATGCACCGGTCTTCGCCGCCCTAAGCGACGAGACGCGGCTTACCCTGCTCGCGAAGCTCAGCGACGG
>JACDBM010000353.1 GCA_013694945.1 Chthoniobacterales bacterium | reverse complement strand
TTGTCGCTGCGTGCGCGCTTTACCTCGTCCTCGACGAAGGTGTTGTACTTCTCTACCGCTTCGACTACGCGTCCTAGTTTGCTCATTTGGTTCGGGCTTTCTTTGATGCCTCCAGCGGCTGCGTGAGCAGGTCACACAGTTGATCGACGCCGGCATCGCGGTGCCGTTTGGCGACCGTCGAGATCAACTTCTGCGGCCGCTCGTTCTGCTCGATGCGCCGCTCGATTTCACTCATCGCCGTCCGCGCGCGCTCCTGGTCGCTCTTGTTCACGACAACGATGTCAGCGAGATCAAGCATGACGATTTTCTGCAGCTGCAAACGCGCGCCGTAATCGGGATTCATCACCAAGACCGTCTGGTCGACGAGTTTGCTCCGGAATGGCATCGCTTCCTGCCCGGTGCCGACGGTTTCGATGATCACGTAATCGAACCCGCTTTGCGACAGGAGCAGAAGACAGTCTTCGGTCGCAGGCGACAAACCGCCGGCCTGACCACGCGTGGCCATGCTGCGCATGAAGACGCGGTCGTGCTGCGAGTTGATCATCGTCGCGCGATCCCCGAGCAGAGCGCCTTCGCCGACCACGCTCGGATCGTGTGAAAGGATCGCGACCCGCGACTTCGCGTCACGATGCAGCAGGCGCAGCACGAGTTCGTCGATCAAGGTCGTTTTACCAGCGCCCCCAGGTCCGGTGAAGCCGATCACGCGCGTGTTCCCGGACTTCTTCATCGCGGACTTGCGAGGTGCCTTGCCGTTCGCATAGGAGTCCTCAATCTGCGTCAACTTGCGCGCAAGCTGCATGTCAGCCGGCGCACCGTTGCGACCGCTGGCCTTGTGCTGTTTGTCGTAGCGCCGGTGAACCCAGTCAACCATGCCCGTGAGCGAAGTTCCCGCGAAGAAAATCTTATCGACGCCGCGCTTTTGCATCACGCGCTGGTCATCGTGCGTGATCGTTCCCCCACCCCCTCCAAATACGGCGATATCATCCGCGCCGCGCTTGCGCAGTTGCTTCACCACCTCCACGAAGAACTCGACGTGGCCGCCATTGTAGCTGGAGATGCCAATCGCGCGGACGTCCTCCTGGATCGCAGCCCGCACGATATCCTGCACGTAGCGGTGGTATCCTAGATAAACGACCTCTATCCCGTGGCGGATGAACTCGAGATTGATGGTGTTGATCGCGCTGTCGTGACCGTCGCAAATTGGCACGGCGGTGAGGACGCGGATCGGAGAGGCCATGGAGGCCGAAGTCTAACGATAATCGTTTGACCGGCAACGGCATTCTGCCCTAGACCGAGCGCGGAATGGGCTCCTCTCGTCAGACAAATGCGACATCGAGAAACCATCCTGTTTTGGCGATCTTGATGGCAGGATTTGTCGCCGGCATCCTCGACATCTCATCGGCCTTTGTCCTCGCTGGAATCAAAGGCCGCACTCCGATCTGGCTCCTGCAATACGTGGCGAGCGGTTTGCTCGGGGGCCAGGCGTTCAGCGGCGGTTTCGCGACGGCAGCTCTAGGCGGGGTCTTGCATTTTTTGATCGCACTCGGAGCGGCGACAGTGTTTTACGTCGCAACCAGAAAGCTGAGGATTTTGATGGAACGGCCAGTCCTGTCGGGACTGGTTTACGGCGTGGCGGTTCACGCGTTTATGAGTTTGCTCGTGCTACCTCTTTCAGCAGCAAAAGTGCGGCCGACGGTGTCGGGCGTCGTGACCCAGCTCATCGTTCATATGCTTTTGATTGGGCTGCCGATCTCGTTGATCGTGCGCCGGTTCTCATCTTTATCTCTCAACCAATCACCATGACCGATCCTTTAGATTTCACCGGCAAAGTGGTACTCGTCACGGGTAGCTCGCGGGGCCTCGGCGCGGCGATGATCCAGGCGTTCGGCGCTCGGGGCGCGAAGTGCGTGGTCAACTACGTCGCGGATGCGAACGGCCAGAACAAAACGGACGCGGAATCAATCGCCTACAGCTTGAACGAGCCGTTCGTGTTGGAATGCGATGTCACCCAGCCGGAACAGGCCGAGGCGATGATGAAGCAGATCGCGGAGCGGCTAGGCGGGCTGGACGTGCTCGTAAACAACTCCGGGATCATCCGCGACCGCACGATGAAGAAGATGACGCTCGATGACTTCGAGAGTGTCGTGCGCGTGAATCTCGCCGGCACATTCAACGTAACGCAAAAAGCCGCGACCGTGCTGCGGACCGGCGGCCGCGTGATCAACCTCTCATCGGTCAGCGGCCAGATGGGGCTTTTCGGCCAGGCGAACTATTCCTCAAGCAAGGCGGCGATTATCGCCCTCACGAAAGTCTCGGCGCGGGAGCTGGCGCGTCAGCAAATCACCGTCAACGCAATTGCACCTGGCTTCATCGATGTCGGCATGAGCAAAGGCATGCCCGACGAAGTCACCGAGAAATTTAAGAAGCAGATCCCACTCGGTCGACTTGGCGAAGCCTCGGAGATTGTGGACGCCGCCCTCTTTCTCGCCTCGCCGATGGCGAGCTACATCACCGGTCACGTGCTGAATGTGAACGGTGGTTATTACATGGGTTAAGCTCGGCGCGGCGAACGAAACTTGTCATCCTGAGCCGCGCAGACGGCGAAGGACCGCACAACACAACCAGCGCTTTCATCAGCCGATAGGGCCAACAAC
>JACDBM010000350.1 GCA_013694945.1 Chthoniobacterales bacterium | reverse complement strand
TGAACGTGCAGTTTGCCGTCAAAGGCGAAGACGTCTACGTCCTGGAAGTAAATCCTCGCGCCTCCCGGACTGTGCCTTTCGTGAGCAAAGCGATCGGTGTTCCGCTCGCAAAACTCGCGGCCAAGGTAATGGCGGGAAAGAAGCTAACGGAGCTCGGATTCACCGAAGAGATCCTGCCGAAACATTTTTCCGTAAAGGCGCCGGTCTTCCCGTTTCTTCGCTACCAGGGCAGCGACACTGGCCTCGGGCCGGAGATGAAATCCACCGGCGAAGTGATGGGAATCGATATTGATCTCGGCCGCGCTTACGCGAAGGCGCAAATGGCCGCGCCCCCTCCGTTGCCGAAATCCGGTAACATCTTCATCAGTGTCAAAGACGTGGACAAACCGCGGATGGTCTCGCTGGCGCGGGACTTCACCGCCTTGGGATTCGGAATTATCGCAACGAGTGGAACCGCTGCGACGCTGATCGACGCCGGCATTCCGGTGACACGGGTCTTCAAGCTTCGCGAAGGACGGCCGCACGTGCTCGATCGGATCACAAATGGCGATGTGCAGCTCATCATCAACACGCCCAGCGGCAAAATCCCGCGCGAAGATGAACTCAAAATGCGCAGCGGCGCCCGTTCGATCAAGATCCCAATCATCACTACAATGCGCGCAGCGCACGCCAGCGTAACGGGGATTCGCGCATTGCAGTCACATGGCGTTTCCGTGCGGAGTCTCCAGGAATTTCATCAATAGGCTCGAGTCTCCTACTGTTACCGCGGGCGCTGCCGCAATTCCTTACCAGCCGCTGCTGATCCCGCTGCTGCAACCCCGCATGATCACCAGCAGAATAATGGTCCCGATCACAGAGACGGCAATGGAACCGAGGCATCCCAGACGATTGGAGAAGAAGGCGAACATACCGGCACATCGTCTCGCGACGTGTGTTCAGCCGTTTCGTAAAGCGGCAAAGCGCGTGACACCGCCGCGGGATCGTGTCACTGGTCTCAGCATGAAATCGATTACGCTCGGCAGCCTGGCGAGCCTCGTACTCGCGGCGGCTACTGCGCTCAGCCAGGACCCAACACCACCCGCTTCACCTTCACCATCTATGAGCCCGTCATCCACTCCCATCGCGAACGAAGTTGTCGTCATCAAAACCAGCGAAGGCGAAATGGTCGCGGAGTTCTGGCCCGAGGTGGCGCCGAACACGGTCGAGAACTTCAAGAAACTGGCGCGCCAGGGATTTTATGATGGGACAGCGTTTCACCGCATCGTGAAAGGATTTATGATCCAGGGCGGCGATCCCCTGACGAAGGATCCGTCCAAGGAGAGTCGCTGGGGGACGGGGGATCCCGGCTATAAGGTCAAAGCCGAATTCAACAAACGCTCGCACGAACGTGGCGTGCTTTCGATGGCCCGGTCGAGCGATCCGGATTCCGCCGGGAGTCAGTTCTTTATCTGTCTCGCCAACGTGAACCGCCTCGACGGGCAATACACGACCTTCGGCAAGGTCGTCAAAGGCGACGACGTGCTCGCGAAGCTCGGCGAGATCGAGACGGCAATGAGCGCCAGCGGCGAAAAGAGTAAGCCGACCCAGCGCGTGGCGGTCGAAAGTATTAAGATTGTTCCGGCCGATTCGGTAAAGTAGCGTGCGAGTCCGCTGCTGTTGTTGTAGCGACGGCACTGTGCCGGCGTGTCACGGGCCGGCTTACGCACCAATTGGCTCCTGTGCGATCAGCGACAGGCTCTGAAACATGGCTTCACCGAAACAAACCAGCGTCGCCTTGCTCCAAATGTTGTGCGGAACAAATCCCGCCGCCAATCTCGAGAAAGCGATTGGGTTCATCCGCGATGCTGCCGGGAACGGCGCCGAGATTGTTTGCCTCCCGGAGCTATTTCGCTCGCAGTATTTCTGCCAATCGGAAGATCACGCGAACTTCGCGCTCGCGGAGGAAGTGCCGGGGCCGACAACTGCGCGACTGGAAGATGTCGCGCGCGAGAACAAGGTGGTGATTGTCGCGTCACTCTTCGAGAAACGTGCGGCCGGCGTTTATCACAATACCGCCGCGATCATAGATTCGGACGGCAAATTTCTCGGGAAGTACCGGAAGATGCACATCCCGGATGACCCGGGATTCTACGAGAAGTTTTACTTCACACCGGGCGATCTGGGGTTCAAGGCCTGGCCGACGCAGCGTGGCAACATCGGCGTCTGTGTTTGCTGGGATCAATGGTATCCGGAAGCAGCGCGGCTGACCGCGTTACGCGGCGCGCAGCTTCTCTTTTACCCGACCGCAATCGGCTGGCACCCGGCAGAAAAGGAAAAATACGGGAAGGCGCAGCATTCCAGTTGGGAGACGATGCAACGGAGCCACGCGATCGCGAACGGTTGCTATGTCGCGGCGGTGAATCGCGTTGGCTACGAAGCACCGGCTGGCGGACCGGGGATCGAGTTTTGGGGCCAGAGTTTTCTCTGCGCGCCGAGCGGCGAAATCCTGGCGAAAGGCAGTGCCGACAAAGAAGAAATTGTCATCGCGGAGGTGACTTGGGATCGCGTCGACGAGCAGCGCACGCACTGGCCTTTCCTGCGCGATCGCCGCATCGACGCCTACGCGGGGATGGAACAACGGCTGATCGACTGAGCAGCCCATAACTCGGATCGCGGGCGCATTCTGAGCGCATTGGCGGAGATTCTGTTCGCCAGCCGTTTTGTAATCGCTACCGCTCCATCATTCCGCAGAATGCGGAGCGGAGCGCACGGAATGCGCGCGCGACCCGACCGGTCGATTTTCCTTTCTCAGTTCGCGCCTTAGAATGTCGATATGAATATGACTTCCTCTTCCTTTTTTGGTCTCGCAGCGGTGGCTGCAGCCGCTTTGACTGTCTCGACTACATCTCTCCGAGCCCAGGATCGCGGCACCGACGTGCAAAAAGCGGTCGCTGTTCTGCAATCAGCTTCCAACAGTAAGGTCACAGGCACCGTCACGTTCACGAAAGCGGGGGAAGACGTGAAAGTAGTGGCGAACATCAGCGGCCTCACGCCCGGCAAACATGGCTTCCATATCCACGAGTTCGGCGATTGCTCCGCGCCGGATGCGGCTTCCGCCGGCGCTCACTTCAACCCTACGAAGCACCAGCATGGCGCGCCTGACGCCACTGATCGGCACGCCGGCGACCTCGGCAATCTCGAGGCGGATGCTTCCGGCAAAGCGCATCTCGAACTGACCGACAAAGCGATGAAGCTTTCCGGAGATGACTCGATTGTTGGCCATGCCGTCATTGTTCACGAGAAGGCCGACGACCTGAAGACGCAGCCGACCGGCGATGCCGGTGGCCGTCTCGCCTGCGGCGTCATCGGCGTCGCGAAGTGAC
>JACDBM010000334.1 GCA_013694945.1 Chthoniobacterales bacterium | reverse complement strand
TTGGCGTATCCGCACCTGGTCCGTGACGTCGCGCGTGACCTTTGAGAAGCCGCGCACCGTTCCGTGTGCGTCACGCAGCGCCGTCAGCACCACGTCCGCTTCGAAAAGCGAGCCGTCTTTGCGAATCCGCGGACCTTGAAAGCGATCCTCGCTCCCCCCGGGACCGTGTCCCATAATCCGCTGATTAGTCATTCAAACGGCTGAATAGCTCTAACGTCGAGATCGCAGTTCCGAGGGGGATCAACGACGCCGAGCATTTGGTTACAAACCGGAGCAGCATACAAGAGAGCTATGGCAGAAAAAATGAGGCCAAGCACCAATTGCTGATCAATGATTGCGTCTGAAGATTTCCTACTTCGGTGAAAGAGGCAGACGCGTTGCCGTAAATGGCAAGTGCGGTTTAGATTTCGGCGTAGGCATTTGACTCATGCGACGACGTTACATTCGTCGAATTGTCGCCTCGACGGCAATTCTACATCATCCCGCGCATGATCATTTCCCCCGAGGAGCGTGAACTGGCCGAGAAGCTTGATTTGTTGCGGCGCCTTGATCGTTACAGAAGCTGGGAGTCGCTCGACGATCGACGGTTCTGCCTCGGGTGCGGAAAGATCATCACTGGAGAACGAATCCAGGTGAGCGGCGGTACGGGTGCTTTCGATCCGGTCCGCGTGAGTTGCCCGACAAATGGGTGCCGCTCTATTCCGATGGACTGGACTTTGCCGAAGGATGGTGGCCCCGACCTTGATCGGGCGAGCGACGAGATCGAAACGTCCGAGGACGCGAGAAACAGTGCCGAGAGCCTTCATCCGGTTCAGGATGTGACTGAGGCGGAAGAACTCGCCTACAACATTCTTCAGAGAGCATGGCGTGCATTCAGCGCCGATCGTGGCGGGATATCACATCGTCACCGGAAAGCCTGATCCGCAACAAGTTTCGTTAGCTCCGGGACGCGGCCTTAACGGTGAGACCGGACTGACTCCAGATAATGGAGATCGAAGGCTCGTAGCGCCTCTTCCACGGAGCCGCCGATGCCGGCGATACCGTCCTCAAGGGTGGAGCCGAGGAGTGCAACGCAGCTACCGCCGCGGATCATGATTCTCGGCCGCCGGACGGCGGACGGACTACGCGGGTGCTCCTTGCAGTAGAGTTCCATCCCGACGGCGGCCTCAGCGGTACGATCGGCGTCGCTGCGTTGACTAGATTTAGTTTCCGTTCGAGCCATGGCTCCTGTTCAGGACGGAAACGCCGCTCGCGGGCAGGCCGGTTTGAAGCTTCATCGAAATATTTTCACCGCCCTCCCGAAGAACCTCGCATCCGGCTGAAGCGAGCACCCGTACTCGCGCAACGCAGCAAGAGTAAAAATTAGGCAAGGCAAGCCGCTAGCGAGCCTCCCCGAAAACGAGAGTTGTCGGTTGGGTCAATACCGGCGCGGTATCTCCGCCGAACCGAACCTCGTTCGAGGAAATTAGCGACTTCCATTCGCGGCTTTCACCGTCGGCTAACGATGAGAGATCCGGCATCGTATGCCCGCCGACAAGGTCGATGAGCACAAGCGCACGCGCAGCGCTGCGAAGGCCTAGGCGAAGGCAGACGATCCCGCCGATTTCGCGGACGTCCCAATTTCCGCGCGAGGGGTCGCGAAAAGCCGGATGCATTCTGCGCAGCCGGAGGAACTCGCGGTAGAGCTGGAGGATCTGTTCGTGCTGCGGCTCGTTCACTTCATCCCAACGCAGCTTCGAATTGGCGAACGTGCTTTGGGCCTGCGGATCGGGAATTCTCTTCAGGACCTCGGGATCGCGGAAAGCGGTGAAATGCCGGAACTCCCTGCGTCGGCCCTCCGTTACCAGCTTACCCAGCTCTACCGCGTGATCGGTGAAGAACTGGAAAGGACTGGAAGCGGACCACTCCTGTCCCATGAACAACATCGGGGTGTAAGGGACAAGACAGAGCAGCGCGGAGGCGGCGCGATATGCGGCCGGCTCGATCACTTGTCCGAGCCGCTCGCCGAACGCACGGTTCCCCACCTGGTCGTGATTCGTGATGCAGTAGACGAATCGCTCCG
>JACDBM010000313.1 GCA_013694945.1 Chthoniobacterales bacterium | reverse complement strand
GCGAAGAACGCAGGACCTCGGCGGGCAAGGCGCACCCTCCGGTCGTTAGGCCGCTGCCGGTGTCATGGCGGTGAGCAACGCAGGATCATCCTGTGAGGCCGAACGTGCTTGCCCTCTGCGCGTTTTTCAGGAGGAGGAGTTTGCTAGCGGGTAGCGCAAATTAAAGAGTTTGTGACGCCGCCAGCATGTCGGAGGCCTTGTCGTTATCGACCCTCGCAAGGTTCTCGTCCCAGTGCCGGCGAGAATCTGATTCACTATAAGGCGCCTTCGTTCAGCAGAGTCGCGATGCTGCAAGCACCACGGAAACGAAGCTCCAAGGAGAAGGCGTCCGCGGACTACCGGGCTGCGCTTTCGCGACGCCCTATGCTGATGTCGAAGCTGCGGGGGAGCTGACGAAGCGGGTTATCGCGCTGGCTTTGTAGAGCTGGTGGAGAAGGCGCGGTCGCTGATCAACGGCTGAGACCTGGGGAGGAACCAAACGCGGTTCGGCGGCTCAGCCGTGCGACAGGAACGCTGCGACCTTCAATCCGCCGTTTTGACGTTGCAGTGACGTGTAACGTCGGAGTCGCCTCGTCGGCAGTCTCTACGGGAACGGGTTTGTCTATAATTTCTAGAATTGTGGTGCGTCGGCTGCTATGTGGAGTGCCAGATGGAACAGCTGCAACACACCTCCCAAAACTCGAACGGCACGCTTATACATGACGGCTGCGACACTGCCGAGTGCGACGAGCAAGCAGCCGCGGAACACCCGCCAACTGCGGAGCAGCCGGAGACGGCCCAGTTGGACCGCGATGAAACATTTTGGCGTGATGCCATCTCCACCTGGCAAAGTCGGCTACAATCTAGGCCTGAACACCCGGAAACTCTCCACTACCTAAAATCCTGTCAGGCGAAGCTCGCGGAAGTTCTCGTGCTCTTAGGAAGACCAGAGGAGGCGGCGGAGCAGAGCAAAGCTGTCTCGGAGACGGGTCGTCTGGTCCGCGCCGCGAGGAGTAAAGGAAGGTTGCGATCCATAAGAATTCCTGCGCTTGGGCTTCTCGGCTTTGTGGCAGCCGCGGTGATCTTGTTGCTGATCCCGATGGCGTCAGGTCAAAGAGAGCGACCGCGGGAGATTCCGCAACAGAGCGACACCTCGGAAATCAAGCGCAAGGCATCATCTGCCGAGCGGAACAGGGTAGTCAGTAAAGCGGATACCGGTGACCGCAGCCGCCATCCTTGAACGTCGCCGCTATCAAGGAGCGACAGGACAATTGCTAGAAACCAGCTTCGTAGCCCGACAACCTTCGATTCTTGCGCAACCATTTCGCCGTTCAGCAAGTTAGATGAGGAGTGCGTTCCCGCTTACATCCAATGACTGAGGCAGAGCCTCCGCGCGAATCGCGGATGAACTTTACCCCAGTCGCAATCGAGGATATTCCTTCGAGTTCCCGTGAAGAAGCCGAGCAGTTTCTAAAGGAATGCCCCCTGTCACCGGCTGCACGACTTAGGCCTCGCCTGGGGAAAAATGGCGATACGTGGCTCGCCCTCCTGGGCCCTTCCCTCCGTGAAGGGAAAGTTGGTTTTGGACCGACCCCGGTGATGGCTCTGCGCGCCTTCAATCGAAACTTCGGGCGCCTCAGTGAACCCTCCAAGGATCCGAGCGATGCGGACATGTATCTGGAGTTCAAACGAATCCGCACGCTCCTTGAGGAGACGGAGGATCTCCTTGCCTCAGCCTTGCGTCACGCCGCAAAGAAGCAGGCGCTCCGGGCCTGGAACAACGCAGCTACGTTCTAAGACAACAGTCGGGCGTCAAGAGAGTGTCGCAAGCGTGCGTGACTTACGCGATTTCGTGAGTTTACATCCAGGCAAGCAATTCAGCTTATTACCTTTGGAACAGCTCTACCGGCGGAGGGGCTCGAACCCACACACTCTTGCGAGTACCAGATTTTGAGTCTAGCGCGTCTGCCAGTTCCGCCACGCCGGCTCCAGTTCGCTAATCGTGTCGCATCAGGAAAGCGGCGCAAGTCGAAACTGAGATGACTCTCACGACCTCCGCATGCACCCAGCTCGTCTGAGTGTGGCCTGTTGCCGATGCCTGCAAGCAGCAGCACTACGGTGCGAAAATCCTTCCGAAGTTTTCATCCGATGAAAATGATATTGCCCTGCGCGCTGATCGCGATCTGTGCTCTCGCTCAGGCACAGGAGAATCCCGCCCAGGAAGCGGCGCGTTTGATGGTTGAGGGTGAAGGGAACTTCTTTCAAGCGAGCCAGGAACACGGGACGCGCGCAGCATTCCTTCAGTTTCTCGCGGAGGAGGCGATCGTCTTTCAACCACGACCTGTAAACGGACGAGAGGCTTGGAGGAAGCGCCCGGAGAAAGGCATCGCTTTGTCATGGAAACCACTTTTTGCCGCGATGGCGCGAAGCGCGGACCTCGGTTACACGACCGGACCAGCGGAGTGGAGGAAAGCCAAGGAAGACGAGAAGCCTTTCGGGTACAGCCAATTCGTTTCGATCTGGCGCAAGCAGAAGGACCGATCGTGGAAGGTAGCGCTGGATGTGGGTAGCGAAGTGCCCGGTCCGCCGAAGGCAGACGAGACGCCGCAGCTGGAATTCTCCTTCGGACCGACCCCTGTCGCGACAAACGGCAGCCAAATCTCTCCTTCCAAAGAGCTGCACGAAGCCGAGAGCAAGTTCGCTGCGGCCGCGCAAGCGGATTCGGCTGCCGCTCTGCTGGCCGCGAGCAGTGCCGCCGTGCGGGTCCACCGGGAGAACGCATTCCCGCGGTCGGCCAGGAGGCGGCGCGGGAGATGTTGAGCGCGCGAGGAGGCAAGC
>JACDBM010000310.1 GCA_013694945.1 Chthoniobacterales bacterium | reverse complement strand
ACATGCCTTCGGTAACGGCATCATTTTTGAAGTACTGTTGTAGAGCAACGAGATTGCGGATATCGCCGTAGAATACCTGCGCGTGTCTGGGCACGGAAAAAGGGCGATTCCCAGCACCCACTTCGACACCAATCCCGCTGAGGAATTTCTCCGAAATTTCCTTCCGCTTCGCGGCGACCTCAGCGATCGTATTCGGAGAAAGTTTGTCCACGAGAACCGGAGTCGTGCGAAACTTTGACGCGAGATCCGTCAGAGCCTGACGCGTCACGATATCCGACGCTTCGCGCCTGAGAGCAAGGCAAGCTTCGAACAAGGTCGAGTTTAGCCTTGCGACCAAACGCCCGAATGCGGGAGGCGCTTAGTGCGTGATTTTCCCACTCCGACCGTCAACTTGAACTCTCGTTAGACCTCCACTGCCGGGCTGGACCAAATCGATCACCCAAAGGCCGTGCTCATCTTGTGCTTGCAGCTCACAGCGCGTGATCTTCGACCCGGGGAATTTGGCCAAGACGAGATGCTGGGCTTCGTTTTTAGTGATTTTGCCTTGGCGGAGCCGCCGAGATTCTCTTGTTTCCGTGCCGGTAGAAGAAACGGCGAACGTGCAGACGAGAAGGAGAGATACAATGCCAGGGGAGAATTGTTTCATGTGGGAAGTAAAGGCGCCAATGCCTCCAAAGGAAAGCCAAATGCTGCGCGAGCAGAATGAAGTTTCTCGAGCCCGCCGGGGCTCGTACTAACGCAGACCTTGATCCGCCGCACCGCGAAATTACGTCAGCCCAACAGGAAAAGGGTCGCGAGCTGAGTTGCCGAACAAGCGATAGGAAGTAAACGAGACAAGAGGCGGTTTTGATGCAGAGTTAGGCCGGATGGAGCGACCCCACGCGATTACTGAGTTCAAAAACATTCGCGTTTTGCCGAGCGGATACCAGGTCGCGGTCGTCCGTGCTGGGACCGAGTTCAGCAGGCATTTCGCTGGGCATTCGGCGCAGAGCCATCAGGCGGCGGTTCGCTTTCGCGACAAAATTTTGCGGGAGTTGCCGCCGAAACGGCTCAATCCCATTCCGCGCCGGGTTCTAACAGCTGTCGGCCTGACGCGACCGGTGGTCGGAGTGTTCCGCCATGCGAAACGATCGATGTATCAGGTGGGCTACCGGGAGGAGGGGCAGCCGCGGAACCGGGCTTTCACTTGGAATGAGAAAAGGATCGAATCCGAAGCCTACGCGGCGGCCATCGCATTTCGGAAAAAAATGGTCGGGCGTCAGCCGAAGCGAAAGGGTAAAGCGAATCGCAAACCGCGAAAGTAGAGACGATTGATCACGCAAATCACCACACGTGAATTCGTGCTGACAGATTACGATTGTGCGGTGGCGCTTTGGAAGACCGTGGCGGGCGTGGAAATCTGTGAAGGCGACTCGCGAGAAGAGATCGAGGCCTACTTGCGGCGGAATCCCGGACTCAGCCGGGTGGCGGAGGAGAATGGGGTCATGGCGGGCGCGGTTCTTTGCGGACACGACGGCCGCCGTGGCTGGCTTTATCATCTCGCCGTCGCCCGGCAGTTCCGGAGGCGAGGTGTTGGCAGGCTCCTCCTGGCGGATTGCGTAAGCGCATTGCGCAGCGCTGGAATCCGGCGAGCCATCGTTCTCGTAGGCGGAGATAACTCGTTAGGCCACGAGTTCTGGCTCCAAAACGGCTGGGAGAACATCGATGCGCTCGCGCTGACGTTCAATCTGAGCGGAAGAACGGAGTCTGCTTCACGCTTGCCTCTCCAGGAGAGATCGAGGGAGAGTTCGGCGCCTGAGCCATCGAGTCCTAAGGTGTGACTTCTTCCGGATGGTATTTTCGCCAGTAACGCATCGCCGCGGTGACGGCCATGTAGCTTGGATCCGCGGCTTCGTAGTCGGCCACATCTTCTTCGGTCGCGCCGCCCGCACTTAAATCGCAGGCTTCGTATTCAGCGAAAGCGGGCATTAGCTGCGCCTCGTTTTCTCCTTCACGGATACGATTCCGGAACCAGATGGACCAGCGGCAAACCCGTTCTTCGACCGCGTCGAGATGTGCGGAGACGGAGCCTTCGACCAGCCCGAAGTGCGGCAGGTAGAGCTTTGCCGCATTAAGTGCACGGATCCTTTCCAGCGACTCCCGCCACGACTCGATATGCAGCTCCGGCGGGACGAACGGTGGAATTGGTGGACCGCCACCGAGCCGGACTCCGGCAATGTCGCCGGCAAAGATCGTGTCATCCCAATGATAAACATGATGATGGTTGGCATGGCCGGTTGTCGCGAGCGCACGGAACTCGAAAGGCGGGACGCAGACGACATCCAGGTCCTCCAGGACAATAACGTTGCGCTCTGACACGGGCGCGATCCGACCCCAGAGCCGTTCCATCTCGTCACCAAAAATTCTCGCGGCTGAATCAACAATCTTGGCCGGATCGAGAAGGTGCCGTGCTCCGTCCGGATGCACGTAAATGGCGGCGCCAAGTTCCGCGAAGCACCACGCGGCCCCGGCATGGTCGAAGTGAATGTGACTGAGGAAAACGTGTCTTACGTCCTCTGGGTGGGCGCCAATCCGCGTCAGTTCCGCCGCGACATTACGAAAGGTTGACTCGGGGCCGGTGTCGAAGAGGACAATCCCTTCGTCGGTTTCCAGCGCTGTGACCGCGATAATGCCGGCGCGATCCAGTTGTCGTGTGTCGAGGACATTGACCACGGCGCGCTATCTTGACGATCTTTTACCTGCTTGGGTTTCGGTCCGGATACGGCGGCACGGGCGGTAAATCGAAGCCTTTTGTCTTCAGCTCTGCCTGCATTTCTTCGACCGCTTTGTTGA
>JACDBM010000307.1 GCA_013694945.1 Chthoniobacterales bacterium | reverse complement strand
CCGTTACCCCCTTCAAGTCGAAAATTGTGACATTTTTCTCCCGCTCAATCGTCGCGATTTGCGCTGACTGGCGTCGGATGAGGCACCGGGAATCCGATCATCGGGAAGAGAGGAAAACAGGAATGGCCTGACGAACCGGCCCCGCCGTGCCGTGATTCCTCTGGCTTGAGTTCCTGGCTTCCAAATTCGGAGCATCTGCCTCTCCTGAGTTCCTGCTTTCCTGATTTGAATCGATCGAGATTACATGAAACAACCTCTAACGAATGACCCAGGCTGATGTGCTCACGTACGATGCGCGGATTTCCGTAGCAGCGTTTCGGTTGCAAACCAGTGGCTCGCTTCCATAATGCTTCCTGCGCGGGTCGCCGCGGGAAGGGTGGCTGAGTTGGTTTAAGGCACTCGACTCGAAATCGAACGTAGGGTTAAACCTACCGTGGGTTCGAATCCCACCCCTTCCGCCAGCTATGTTCGCCATTTGGACCGCCTTTTGTCGCGCGGCGGCGGGGGTGGTCCAGCACCGCAAGCACTCCTGAGGTGCCAATCATTCCGGTGAGGATATGATTGGCCGACACGCTCCACGCCTAACGAACAGTAGAACGCTCGACGACCCGACGCGAAAGCCCCGCACCGGCCACTGCCCCGTCGGAATGAGCTTGCCTTTGGCACATGCGTTGCTTAGGATTCGATCTCGATGATTCGGGCGAATTGTCGGGAGCGGTTCACAGCCGCCGATTTCGACTTTGTCGTGCGGTCGTTGGCGCGTTCGCAAACCGACCAAGTGTCGCTCGTCGATTTGCTCGGTGACGGTGAGACGCGCGACTCCGTGCTCGATCATCCGCGGCTGATTGACGCGATTCTTTCCAACGCCGGACATCTCTCGATTTCATCGCAGTTTTACTTCTACGTCCTGGCCCGTCACGTTCTGAAGGAAGCTGGCATTCACGATCGCAAGCTCTCCGATTATGTCGCTTCGCTGCTCGAAACGTTTTCGCGGACGAACGGATTGGAAGCCACCCCGGTCGCGGAGAAGCGGGGCCGGCAGTATGTCTCCGATCTGCTGCTGGCGTTGACGCGCGCCACGCCGGAACAAGCGTTCCTCTTGCGAGCGCACGTCGGCAATTACTCGCTCTTTATCAGCGGCATCTTCCACGAAAACACGCAACGGCGCAGCCTCCGCGGCGCACCCGACCTGAAATTTTATGAGCAGATCGGGCGCACGAATTACCAGATGGTTGCTTCGCATGCGACCGCTCGCCGCTGCGAGTTGAACGATGTCTATGAAGAACTCGCGGATCGCTTTCGCGAAGTGCGTCTGGCGTTGAATCAGCTCTCCGATCAGTTGCTCAACCTGGACGATGATATGAGCCCATCGTTGCTTCTGTGAACGAGACGCTTTTTAGTCAGATCCAGCGCCTCTTTGAGCGGACCTACGCGCAGGTCGGGATCAATCTGGAAGATTGCCTGATCGATCGCCAGCGCTGCGCGCAGCTGACGCGCGCCGCGGGCGCATCGAGTCGCGAATTGAACGAACTGGCCCGAACCTTTCTCCGCCGCGCTGACGACCAGCTTTACGTCGGCATCTATTACTCGCGGTGGCTAATCGAGCAGCTCGAACGGCATGATCCGCGTTCCGGGCTAAGCGATCGGAACATTCGTTCGCTCATTGCCTTCGTCGAGGAGATCAATCACGCACTCCACGCCGCACTCCAGTTCCAGACTGGGCAACGCGAAATTCATTCCGAGGATTACGCGCGCAACCTCGAGCTGCAGGCGCAGGTCGATACTTACCTCGTGCTTCTTCTTTTCGTCGCGTTCTTCCGAAAAACGCAAAAAGTTTCACGCGCTGATCGCCGCTGGCTGCGCTTTCACCTGTTCGCTTCGCAGAATCCCGGCGCCTTTCGGGACGCGAATCTGCGCGGGCGCTATCTCGAGACGACAGAGCTCGCGGCGAGTTACACTCGATTTCTCGACACCTTGAACGGCGTTCGCCGTCTCAACGAGATCCGCACGTTCCGCTCGCTAGATTACGACGGAAAAAAAGCGCGCGTGCTCGCGTTGACCGACAAAGCCTGATCACTGACTGCCCGGCGCATCCGCCGTGTTCGTCCCGTCTTTGGGCTGTTTACGGCGTCTTCTTCCCGCCACTCTGGGTCTGGATGGCTGCTTGTAGTTCCGGGAGATGTTCCTGCACCCGCTTTTGGCCTATCTCGGCGCCTTTCGCGAGCAAGGTCGGCATTTTCTGCAAAGTCTTCTTGCCGAGCGGCGTTTGGTAGAACGCGTTCAATTCCTTCAGCTCCGGCTCGGTGAACTCCGCGGCGTAAATCTTCGCCATGTCATCCTTCATCGCCTCCCAGCTCATATGTTTAGTGAGGAACGCTTTGATCTGCGCCTGATAGGGCGCGATCGCGGGATTCTGTTGCACTTGCATCTGCAACATCTGATCGACCGATTGGCTCATTACCTTCTCCATCTCCATGTTGCTCAGTAGCGTCGCGGCGGCCGCGCGTTGACTGGCTTCGTCGGCCGGCGCGGCCAAAGGCTGCAAGATTGTGGCGGCGAGAAGACAGCGGAAGAGGAGATTCATGCCGGGATGCTGCACAGCAGGACGGAAAAGTTCAAGCTGCCAGCCGCGGAACTTTTGCCCGCGGCGAGGCAATTCTGTTTGTGGAGACAGAACACGCTCGTTATACATCGAGAATGTTCAGCCTCACGATGCTTGGAAGTGGCAGTGCCGGGAATGCGGCCTTGCTCATGACCGACCATTGCCGGCTGCTCGTGGATGGTGGTTTGAGCGCGCGTCAGCTGGTGCATCGTCTCGCGCTCTGCGGTGTAAAGCCGGAACAGCTTGATGGCGTGCTCCTCACGCATGAACATGGAGACCACGTCTGTGGACTCGAGGTCCTTTGCCGCAAGTTTCAGGTCCCGATCTATTGCAACTCGCTCACCGCGGAAGCGATCCGCTGCGGACCACTGGCGGCGCATCGCAACTGGCGGCTCTTCCGCACAGGCGCGGAGTTTTCGATCTGCGATATCACCGTGCACACTTTCCCCGTGCCGCATGATGCGGTGGAGCCGGTGGGCTACGCTTTTTATGCCGGGCGCGCCGCTCTTGGTTTCATCACGGATCTTGGCTACGCCACCAAAATGCTGGTGGAGCGACTCCGCCTGGTGCACACCCTTGTGATCGAGACGAACCACGATGAGAAGCTTTTGCAGGCTTGTCCGCATCGGCCCTGGCCGGTCAAACAGCGGATCATGTCGCGACACGGTCATCTCTCGAATGCGGCGGCGGCCACGGTGATTGAGCAACTGTTGCCGGGGAAAGTGGAGCGCGTTGTCCTGGGTCACCTCAGCCGCGATTGCAATACCCCGCAGCTGGCGCGCGCGGCGGTGAAAGCGCTCCTCGAACAAAGTGGCCGGTCGGAGATTGAAGTCTTTTGCGCCGAGCAACGCGACGTCAGCACCCGATTCCGCGTCGGCGAGACGGCGGGTGGCGCTTTTCAACCGACTTTCGAGCAGATCTTTTTCCAAACCGCGCCCGCGCCCGAAGCCGCGGTGCGCGCGGCGTGATCATCCGCGACGCGACTGAAGCGGACCTTCCGGCGATCGTCGCTATCTTTAACGCGGCCGTCCGGACGCGAATGTCCAGCGCTCAGCTCGTGCCCGTGACCGTCGAAGAACGGCTGCCGTGGTTTCATCAGCATTCGCCGAACCGGCATCCGCTCTGGGCCGTGGAAAACGCGGGCACGATCGCGGGCTGGTTGAGCTTTCAACCGTTCACCGGGCG
>JACDBM010000287.1 GCA_013694945.1 Chthoniobacterales bacterium | reverse complement strand
CTTCGCCCGGGAAAAATTTCGCCGCTGCTGACTTGCTCAGCACGATGACGCGCGGCGCGGTCAGATCATCCGTCGGAGCGAAGGTGCGGCCGGCGAGGAGCGGAATTCCCGCGGTCCGGAAGAATTCAGGGCTAACCGAATCGTAGATGGTGGGCGGAAGTTTGACGGCATCGTCGGCCGCGGAGCCCTGGATGATGAAGCTCGCCGGAATACCCCACACGAAGGGCATGGTCTGCGTGAAGGCCGCGAATTCGACGCCGGGAATTGTGCTGACCCGTTCAACGATCTGGCGGAAATATTCGATCCGTTTCTCCGGCTTGTCATAGCGCGTTGGCGAGAGCGAGATGGTCATGCTGAGGACGTTGTCGACCTGCATTCCCGGGTTCACGCTGATGATGCGGCCGAAGCTTTTCCACACCAGGCCTGCGCAAGTGAGCAAGACGACCGTGAGCGCGATCTGACCAATGACGAGAGCGCCACGCAGACGGACCGACTGCGGACCGGCGGAGCCCTTGCTGCCATCGCGGAGTGAATCGATCGCGTCGACTTTGGTCGCGTGCCAAGCGGGATAAAGGCCAAAGAGCAATCCGGTCACGAGGGCGGCTGCGCCGGTGATTAGGAGCACGGGCGTGTTAATGCGGATCTCATCCGCGCGCGGAATCCATTCCGGCGAAAATGACGCGAGGAGCAGGTCGAGACCCCAGCTGCCGAGCAGCCCGCCCGCGATCCCGCCGAGCGCGACGAGGACAAGCGATTCAACGAGATGCGCGCGCGCGATCACTCCGCGACTCGCGCCGAGCGCGAGGCGGATGGCCACTTCGCGCTGGCGGGTCGATGCACGGACGAGTTGGAGACCGGCAACGTTCGCGCAGGTGATGAGGAGCACGAGCAGCGCGGCGCCCACGACGAGGAGCAAGCCGCTGGTGTAATTTCCTACGACCGCGTCACGGAGCGGTTGCAGGGTAAAATCCCAGCCGTTGTAAAAGCGGGGATCGCTCTGGGCGAGCCGTGCGGCGATGGTCGAGAGCTCGGCCTGCACGGTACCGATCGGCATGTCCGGTTTCAACCGGCCAAGCACGCTCCAAAAGCGCGCCGTGGCCGCGAAGTTCTCGCCACCTTCATTCGGGAAAACGCGCCAACAGGAAGAGACATTGAACGGCTCTTTGAACCCGCGCGGCATGACGCCGATGACGGTGTGCGGCACGTCGTCGAGCGTGATGTTCTCGCCGATGATGTCGGTGCGACTCCCAAAGTGCGTCTGCCAAATATTGTGGCTGAGCACGACCGTCTGCTTTGCACCCGCCGCGGCGTCTTCGCTGGAAAAGACGCGTCCGAGGAACGGCTTCACGCCCAGCACATCGAAGTAATGCTGGGTGACGAGGCTGTCGGTCAGCTGCGTCGGCTTCTCGACGCGCGTGAGATTCGTGTAGTTGTAACGCGTGGCCGCGATGTGTTGAAACGACGTGACCTGCTTCTCAAATTCACGAAAACCCGCCGGCGCGAAGCCCTGGCCCTTCAGGTTTTGCTGAACATTAAAGGACTGGATCGTGACGAGCTGCCCGGCCTGCGGGAACGGCAGCGGCGCGAGCAGGACGGCGTGCACCACGCTGAAGATCGCGGTGTTCGCGCCAATGCCGAGCGCCAGCGTGAGCACGGCGATGAGGGTGAACCCGGGGGTCTTCCGGAGTTGGCGAAAAGCGAAGCGAAGGTCGATCATGGGGAGGTTTGTGACTGAGGGCTAAGCGGACTTGCATCTGCGCGATGAGACAGGATTCCGGGGAGCGCACGCTTGCAGCGTGCTGGCGATGGCATTCTGCCATCGCGAACTTCGGAAGCTTGAGGAAACCGCACGCGTTCGCCGGATATTACGCTTACGAAAGTTCGTTTCGGCAGAATGCCGAAACCAGCACGCCACAGGCATGCGCTCCCCAAACCGCTGTCGCATTGCCAGCATTTTCATTCAGAGCGAAGAGCCGAGACTGGATCCGCCTTCGTTGCGCGGTGCGCGGGTAACCAGCAGGCGAGCAAGGCCACGGAAAACAATGCCAGCGAAAGCGCGGCGAAGGTCAGCGGATCCGTTGCGCTCACCCCATACAAGAGAGTTGCCATCAAGCGCGTAAGTCCAATCGAGGCGGCGAGACCCAGCGCCACGCCGATCACCACCAGCGTCATCCCTTGTCCAATGACCAGCTTTAGGACGTCGCTGCGTTGCGCGCCGAGGGCGATACGAATCCCCAGCTCGCGTGTTCGTTGCGCGACTGAGTAGGAGATAACGCCATACAATCCGATCGCTGCGAGGAGGAGAGCCGTGCCGGCAAAAATCGCCAGTAACTGCATTGTGAATTTTTTCTGGAGCAATGATCCCGCGATAATGTCGTTCATGGTCCGCGGATTTCCGAGCGGCACCGATTTGTTCACGCTCCAGACCGCTTCCTGCACCGCAGGCAAAAGCGTCAGGGAATTTGCGGGGGCGGTGCGAACCGCGACGAAAACCGCCGGCCACATTCCCTGACCCAGGGGTTGATACATTTCCGGCCGTGGGGCGGACTCCAGCGTAAGATGGCGAACGTTGCCGACCACGCCGACGATCTGAAGCTTTTCGTCCTTTGGCCCGTAGTTCTCGATGGATTTTCCGATCGGATCCTCTCCTGGGAATACTTCCCTCGCCATCGCCTCATTGATGATCGCGACGGGGAGCGCGCCTTTGAGATCGTGCTCGGTGAAATTACGTCCGCGCAAGTGCGGGATGCCCATGGTTTGAAAATACTCGGACGTCGCGACGCGGATGTCGGCTTTGTATTCGGTGTCGCTTCCGGGTAGATTGAAAGTGCGCGAGCTGTTTCCGCCAGAGAAGGGAAGGCGGCTCACGGCGGCGACGCGCTCGACGCCGGGCACGGCGCTCAAGCGCTGCATAATCTGCTGATAAAACGAAATCTGACGATCTTCATCCGCCGAGGCCGGCGCGCCGATATTAAAAATCAGCAGACGATCCGCTGTGAATCCTGGATCCACTTTGGTCAGATTCGCGAAGCTTTTCACCATCAGCCCCGCGCCTATGAGAAGAACAAGAGAGAGCCCAACTTCCGTTGCGATCAGGATCGACCGAGTGCGAGTTCCGCGGCCCGTGCTGCCGCGTTCGCCTTGTTTTAACGAGTCGGAGAGGTTTGCGGACGATGCGGAAATCGCCGGCGCAAGACCAAAAAGAATACCGGTGAGGACGGAAGCCGCCAAACTGAATGCGAGCACTTCCATATTGAGGCCGATGCCTTTGAAGCTGTGGAGCGCGGGCGGACTCATTGCGAGCAGGAGCGGGATCGCCCACGCTGCCAGCAATGCGCCAATAAGCCCGCCGATCAGCGCGAGCAAAACGCTTTCCGTGAGCAGCTGGCGGATAATCCGGTAACGGCTCGCGCCCATCGCGGAACGGATCGAGACTTCGCGCGCCCGGCTGGCGCCGCGCGCGAGCAAAAGATTCGCCACGTTGGCGCAGCCGATAAAAAGCAAAAAGCCAACGGCGGCGAAGAGCAGAAACAGCACTGGCCGAATGCCGCCGACTACCTCCTCGTGCAACCGAGTGACTCGCACGCCGGTATCCCGATTCTCGGCCGGATACTGATTTTCGAGTCTCCGTCCGATCGCATCCATCTGCGTCCGCGCCCCTTCCAACGTGACTCCCGGCTTCAGACGAGCCCAGACATCGAGATAGTTGCTGTCTCTGATTGGCCGCGGGTCAACGTTCAGGCGAAGGGAGTTTGCCGGCACGCCCCACGGGGAAGGCACCCAAAGTTCGCCGTAACCGTCGGGCGAATAATTCGGGGGCATCACCCCCACCACGGTATGCGGCTGGCCGTTCAACGAGATCTCTCCCCCGATCACGCTCTTGTCTGCGCCGTAGCGACGCGCCCATAATTCCGAGCTGAGCACGACGACATGGTCGTGTCCCGGTTGTTCGTCGGCGGGAAGGAGAGCGCGGCCGAGAAGAGGCGCGACACCGAAAAGCGGGAACAAACTCGAAGTCGTCGTCGTGGACCTGACACGCTCGGGCCGATCGCCATCGGTAAAATCAGTTTGCGCGCCGCGGGCCGCGGCCATGAACGAGAAGACATCATTCTGCGCCAGCCAATCAATGTAGTTCGCCGGCGAAGAAGCTCCTGAAGCGGTCGCCGTGCTCCGGACGGTTTGCGATAGAGTGATAATCTTTTCCGACTCGGGATACGGAAGCGGATGGAGCAACACGCCATCGATGACGCTGAAGATGGCGGTGGAGCTGGCAATGCCGAGCACGAGCGCAACGAGCGCGGCAAATGTGAAGCCGGGGTTTTTGAACAGCATCCGCAAGCCGTAGCGGAGATCTTGAATGAGGATGTTCATGTGAGCGGAGCGCAAGCTTCGAGATCGCGTTGTCTTGCGTTTGGAAGCCGGAGCCGGGCGTTGCTTTTAGCTTTCATTCCGCGCGCAGGGTGATGATAGGGTCGACGCGAGACGCGCGACGCGCAGGAATCCAGCAAGCGATCGCTGCCGCGACGCCGAGCAGCAGACTAACGCCAACGTAGACGAGCGGATCGGTGGCGCTGACTTGGAAGAGAACACTGCGCAGCACGCGGGATGTCGCGAGGGCAGCAACGAAACCGATGAGCAGCCCGATGCCGAGCATCCGCATCCCCTGTTGCAACATCATCTGCACGATCTGGCGACGACGCGCGCCGAGCGCGAGGCGCACACCGATTTCACGCGTGCGGCGCTGGCCGGTTGTAGGCCATGACGCCGTAAATTGTAGAGGCCGACCGCGTTCGTTGCCGACGCTGGTCCCGAAGGCATCGTCCGCGGACTTGGCCGCATTCTCGCCCGAGCGCTGCGCGGCGGCGGGCGCCGCGGCGGCGATGGCGAGGATTGCGGCACTGGCCAGCCGCGCGTCCCTGAGACCTGACGAACCATGAGAACTCCTTCTAATTCAGAGGTATCCCCAGGATCTGAGGTTTCGGTTCTATTGCTGGCGCAGCTCCGTAGAGATTTGGTAAGGGTGAGCCGCCAACCACGTAGAGCTTGTCACCCGCCACCGCCGCCGTCGTTTGGTGATAGTCCGGCGTCCGTGCATTGACGATCTTCACCTTGTCGATCGCGGTGCCCTTGTCGGCGAGATGGATAC
>JACDBM010000249.1 GCA_013694945.1 Chthoniobacterales bacterium | reverse complement strand
CGACTTTGAGATTTTCGACGAGGTAATCCTTTGCTTCGCCGAGCAGATTCTCATTCAAAGTAACCGTATCGTAGGTCTCCGGATCCATGAAATGGTAACCGCTGTTGTCCTTGTAAGAAAACTCCAGCTGCGTGCGGCTCACATCCACCAGCTCGATCTTGTCCGTGGAACCGAACCGCACGTCGGCGCTCTTGCCGGTGGTGATGTAACGAATAATCGCCTGCACAAAAGCGCGCAGATTCCCCGGCGTGCGGTGCTGCACATCCAGTACGATCGCGACGTTGCCGTTGTATTTTATCGCCTGTCCTTTTCGGAGATCGTTCGCTGCAGCCATAATGAAGTCAGAGTTGATAGTTGAGACTTGGCGGAATGACAAGCGGGCGAGCGTTTCCGTGCATCCGCACCGGGAGCTGCGTAGGTCCCTTCGAAGAACGCGCATAACCACGAAACGTTCTGCCGCCGCTGAAATGTTGCAGCGCTTATCGAGGGCGAACCTGTCGGTCACGCGGAGCATTCCAAACGCTGTCATCCCGAGCCTGCGAAGACGGCGAGAGACCTCACTAAGGCGAGTAGGTCACACAAGGGCGCCATCGCGTGATCAGCTGCAAGTGGGTGAGGTCCCTCGCCGCGCTTCGCCTGCCTCGGGATGACCGCGCTTTGGAGGAAAGGTCTGGCAGATGGCAGGGTCCGCCTTCCCGATAAGCGTTAAAGCAACTTCAGCTTCGTCAGATCCTGCGAGTCGACAATTCCCACCGGCACCTGATTCTCGTCGACCACCACCAAGTCGTCGATCCGGTGGCGCTCGAGAAGATTTAAGACTTCCACCGCGAGCTTGTCCTGCGGCACCGTCACGGGATTCAGGGTCATCAGATCCGCCACCAGTCGCTCGCCCACCCTCGAGTCCGTCTGGAAATAACGAGCGAAGTCGCCGTGCGTGAAGATGCCGAGAAGCCGTCCATCGCCGTCGGCAATCACCGCCGCGCCCGCGCGCAAATCCGTCATCGTTTTCAGGGCGACCCGAACGGTTGCATCCGGCGTGACTACGGCGAGCGCGCTCCGTGGCCGCATAATTTGATGCACTCGCATGAGCAGACTGCGCCCGACCATCCCGCCAGGATGGAAGCGCGCAAAATCCTCCTTCTGAAAACCGCGCGCTTCCAGTAAGACCATCGCAATCGCATCCCCTAGCGCCAGCATCACCGTCGTGCTGGAAGTCGGCGCCAGATGTAGCGGACACGCCTCCTGCTCGATGTTGACGTCCAGGAGCACGTCGCAGTTTTGCGCCAGGGTTGATTTCGGATCGCCACAAAGCGCGATGATCCGCACCTGAAATCGCGCCAGGGCTGGCAGAACCCGGAGCAATTCCTCCGTTTCGCCGCTGGCGCTCAGCGCGAGAACCACATCGCCGTCGGCGACCATCCCGAGATCGCCATGCAACGCGTTTAACGAGTCGAGCACCACCGCGGGCGAGCCCGTGCTGGTAAGAGTAGCGGCAATTTTCGCTCCGATCTGGCCGGATTTACCAACGCCCAAAACCACTACCTTGCCGCGCGCTTCAACCGTCTCCCTGATCATCTCAACCGCGCGCGTGAAGCCGTCATCCAAGCGTTCCCGCAGCCGTTGCAGCTCGAAAATTTCTATGTCGAGGACGCGTTTCGCCCTTTCAAGATACTGCATCGCAGGCTAATCTTGAGTCGGAGCTTAGCAGGCGGCAAGAATTAGCGTCGTGCTTCGCCATGGAATGGGAGTGCATATGAAAAAGTATCTCTTGATCGCCTTTGCCATCACTGGGGCCGGGCTGAGCACCGCGGGAGCGCAAACCTTCACCGCACCTGTCGGTGAAAGGCCGAAAGCCACGCAGCGGCCGCCGGCGCCAGTTTACGACCGTGGCGTCGCTGGTGCGGTCCCGCGGGCGGCACGCGGAAATCCGATTCAGATGTTGAACCCAGCCGCACCGGAGAGATATCGTGCCCCGGTGGAGGACACGGTTACCTACGATCCCGATAATCCCTCCCGTATCACTGGCATTATCCTGGTCGGACTTCGTTGGTAGGGACTCGTCTGCTGCGGCGTCGATAGAGGACCGTGCGGCGGCCCGGAAGATTTGTCGTAACGGAAGCTCGCAACGTGTGTGATGGACGGCGCAGCATGCCGTCTCTAGCCTTTCGGCGGAGTGGAAGTAGACGAGAAAGCTGACAAGCCAGTCGTCGCGTGCTACTGCGCGACGTTTCTGAAGCCGGAGATGGTTCACATTTACCGGCAGATCACCGCGCTGCGGCGCTTTCGTCCGGTGGTTCTGGCGCAAAAAAGAGAGGAGGCGCAACGGTATCCATTCCACGACGTGATCATGGTCCGAAAGCCAGCCACGCATTTTCTCCGGCGCGTCTGGTATCGGCGATTGCGCCATGCGCCATGGCAGATTTCAGCGGGAGAAACGTCCGCCTTGCTCCACGTCCTCGAACAAGCGGAGGCGAAACTGCTGCACGTCTACTTCGGACACATCGCCGTTCACTTGCGGCCGTTGATCGAGCGCTGGGAGCGGCCAAGCGTCGTCTCATTTCACGGGGCGGACGTGATGGTGGACCTTGAGAAGTCCGCTTATCACGCCGCAACGATCAGAATGCTGGAAGCTGTTCGCCTGGTGCTTGTTCGTTCCGAATCGCTGCGGGTCGCACTTGTTAGGCTGGGATGTCCTCCAGACAAAATTCGCCTCCAGCGCACCGGCATTCCTCTTCAGCAAGTTCCGTTTCAGCCGCGCACCTGGCCAGCGGATGGAGCCTGGAGATTTCTCCAGGCCGGCCGCTTAATTGCAAAGAAGGGCTTCCATACGAGCCTGTGCGCTTTTGCAGAATTCAGAAGACGCTACGCGCACGCGACTCTGACTCTGGCCGGCGAGGGACCGCTCCGCGGCGAACTGGAAACTCTCGCGCGAAAGCTTGGGATCGAGGAAAGCGTAAGCTTCACCGGCTTTGTCGCGCAGGAAAAGTTGCGGGAACTTTTCTATCAGTCGCACATCTTTCTGCATCCGAGCGAGACAGGGCCGGATGGCAATCAGGAAGGCGTGCCGAATTCAATGCTGGAAGCGATGGCGAGCGGACTGCCGGTTTTCGCCACGAGGCACGGCGGGATTCCCGAAGCGATCGAAGATGGCCTCAGCGGCGTACTTGTTGCCGAAGGTGATGCAGAGGCGCTCACGCGCGAGTTGTTGCACGCGGTGCAGAAGCCCGACCTGCTTGCATCTCCGGCGAAAGAAGGCGCGGCCTCCGTCGCCGCGAACTTCGAGCAACAAACGCAAGTGCGGCGGCTTGAGGAGTATTATCAGGAAGCGATCAATCTTTCCTAATTGCGGAAGATGGTTGCACCAGCCCCGCGCCGAACACCGCAACGCTCCGTCCCTACCCGAGAGTCGCAAAAAATCGTGCAAGTTGATCGGACACGGAACTGAACGAGAGATGCTCCGTCGCGCGTTCTTGCGAGGATGCGACGGCGTTCTCGTACGCCTTTGCGTCCTGCAAGAGTTCAATTACGAGGTCAATCAACTCACCCAGCGAGCGATCTGACCCGCACAGATCCGGAAAGCCGAGGCGATCGACCGCCCCGTTGCCGCCGATGCACGGAATGCGGCAGAGCAATGCATCGCCTGCCACTTGCCCGGGAACGAAACTGCTGTCGAGCTGGAACACAATCTTGTGCCCAGCCAGCACACGAAGATAATCGACGTAGGGCACGCGCTTCGTTCGCACCTCAAGCTTCGCCTCGTCCATCCCCATTTCAGCCAGCAGGCGCGCCCCGGTTCGTCCTGCGAAATCGTAAACCGCAATCCGCTGGCCCGTCAGCTCGCTGATTTGCCGGGCAGCCAGAAGCGCAGCGACGTGATTCCGCGACGGAACATCCCACTCGCGCGTCCCCACGAAAATCCCACGACGTTCATGAAAAGATCGGGCGAAGTTCCAGCGCGGATCGTGCGTGGGATAGGGCGTCGGGATGAACATGACGCCTTTCTCGTGGCGACGGACCATCCGATAGAGCTCTGCTGCTTCCGCGGTGGGTGCGATGCAGCCGTCTGCCTCGTCCACGATTTTGAGAAAGCGGCTCAGCTTTCCGCGATCCCGCAAATGCTTCGCGATTTGCTGAAGACCAGTCTCCTTCAACGTCACCGCCGTAGGCACTTTTGCCTTCTTCAGGGCAAACAGCGCGCGCTCTGAGTCACGAAAATCCCCGCGCAGCAACAGCAGCACGGGATCGCCGGCCTGAATGGCGCGAGCGGTGTCGCGAAAGAAACTACCGCCGGTGCAGGCCGCGTAGGCGTGATAATTAACCGGTGCGTGCGATCCCGGACTGTCGTTGGCCATCGCTCCGAAATGTTGCTCCGGATCGCGACCGCCAGGGCTGAGGACGTTTAGTCGAAAGCTCCCGCCGTTCTGCGAAGCCATTGCTAATCGCCCGATTCTTCTTCGTCCGGGACTGGCTGCGGCCGTGGCCGCATGCGAGCCGGCGGCACGCGCGCGCCCTGCCCCTGCATGGCAGCACGGGGATCGACCGGCTGCGCGCGGAGCACCGGTTCGGCGCGCCGGATCTCCGTCGGGTCTCTGTCTTCCGGAGTGACCGGCTGCGCCCGCAAGATCTGCTCCTCTTCCGGCACCTTCTTTGGCGGCACCGGCATTATGGCAAGCTTCGCCTCGTCCAGTGGCGCGGGCGGTCGCGCGGTCGATCTCACCGCGTTGTAAGGATCGCTGTCGGCCAGCAAAGTCGGCCCTTGCACTGCCACCGCCTTCACTTGCGCGGTATCTACCGCGAGTGCGGCGCGCGGCACGCCCGCGTCCGGTAGATCGCGCACAATGCGCGTCCGCGCATCGCCATGCACGTTGCAGGGATCGGAGGGCATCTGCTCTTTTGTAGCCAGTTCGCGATAGGTCGTCTCCGCAGGGCACTTATCCGTCGCGAGCAGTCCGGATTTCGAGCAAATCTCAACGCTCAGCACTCCTGCCGGTTTCTCGAGTTCGCGAGCCGCGTACTTCGCGACAGAAGCATTCATCACATCCACCCAGACGGGCAACGCGATCTCGCTCCCGAATGCACCGCGATAAATCTTCTGCGGCTTGTCGAACCCCGCGCGCACCGCACAGGTGATGGCGCTGTCATAGCCGGCAAAGAGCGCTTCGGTGAAATCATAGGCGGTGCCTGTTTTCCCAGCCGCGGCGAAGTGCTGCAGCCCGAGTGTTTGTCGGGCCGCGGCGCCGGTGCCGGATTGCAAGGCATCGACCAGACAGGAATGCACCTCATACGCGCTCTCCGGCTTCATCACGGTCTGCCGGGACTTGTCCCGTTCCGATTGCCAGACAATCTCCCCGTTCTTCTCCTCGATCCGCTCGAGGATGAATGGCGTGTTCGGGCGCCACCCGCCATTCGGAAAGCTGGTGTAAGCGAGCGCGAGTTCCGCGAGCGAGACTTCGCTACTGCCGAGGAAGGTTGCCGGATACGGACGCAAGGGTGATTTGATTCCGCCTGCTTTGCAGAGCTGCAAGACCGAATCGACGCCCGCCAGCATGCCGAGACGGACGGTGGCGCCGTTCTTCGATTTCGCGAGTGCCTGTCGCGCGGTGATGGGTCCTTCGTAGCGGTTGTCCACCCGTTCGGGTCCCCATTCGCCCAAGATGCCGGTGGTTCCGCCGATCATGACCGCACGATTATCGAGCGCGGAATCTTCCACCACCGTGCCGGGAAACAGCCCCTTTTCGAAGGCCGCCGCATACACGAACGGCTTGATCGCCGTCCCGGCCGGACGCTTCGACTGCAACGCGCGGTCATATTGGTTATGCTCGAAGTCGCGGCCCCCGACGAGCACGAGGATGCCGCCGGTCTGGTTATCGAGTGCAATAACGGCGCCCTGGAGATACTCAGGTGCGGGGCTGGAGGCCATCGTGCCTTTGGATTTCGCAAGCTTGAAGCGCGCTGCGTAGCTCGCGTAAGTTTCGTGGTTGTAATCCGGAACCTGTTCCGCCCGATCAAGATTAGCCTTGAGCGAATCTTCCGCGACCTTTTGCAGATCGGCATCGATCGTCGTCCGGATGCGGAATCCCTCGTTCATTGCCCGATCCCAGCCAACGGCAGCGATCACCTGCTGGCGGATGTATTCCACGGCGTAAGTTTGCCCCTGTGCGCTTTGCCGGCTGCCGGTCACAACCTCTTCGCTTTGGGCAGCAACGGCTTTTTCCGGAGAGATGAAACCCAGCTCGCGCATGCGGCCCAGCACCACGTTCCGCGCATCGCGTGAGACCTCTTTATCGGTCCAAGGCGACAACTTGTTAGGGCTTTTGATCAAGCCGGCCAGGGTCGCGCATTCGTTGAGAGTCATCTCGCGGGCCGGTTTACCGAAGTAGCCACGCGCCGCCGCCTCCGCTCCATAGAGCCCGCCCCCGAAGTAAATCCGGTTCAGGTAAAGCTCCATGATCTTCTGTTTCCCGAAGCGCTCCTCGATCCGGCGAGCGAGGAAAAGCTCGACCAGCTTGCGGCGGAAGGTGCGTTCCGTGAGCGAAAACGTGTTGCGCGCGAGCTGCTGCGTAATCGTGCTCGCGCCCTGCCGCACGTGCCCTGCGGTGAAGTTTACAAACGCAGCGCGCACGATCCCGAAAAAATCATAACCGCTATGCTGGTAGAACTTCGTATCTTCCACCGCGACCACTGCATTGACAAGATCGCGTGGCAATTGCTCGTAGGGAATCGTTTCGCGATTCTCCACGTAAATTTGCCCGAAGATCTTTTCGTTGCGATCCAGAATGATGCTTGCCGATTCCATCTGCTCGAGCTGCTGGAGGTCATACGCCTCGGCCCGATGGCTGAGATCGGCGCAAAGTATGAGCCAGTAGATGACGGCGGCGACCAAGACTGCGCCGATAATTGCCAGCGGAATGTAGAACGCAGGCCGCGTATACCACGGCGGGTCGTAAAAATCGACGGAGCGGCGACGCGAAGGGTGGAAAACTGGCATGCTATACGATGCGTGAGGAAAGACTTTCTACGTCCCGCGCAACTTAGGTGCATGTTCCCCAAAAATCCAAACCGCAAAACGCCCGGAGATGACGATGGGCCTCGGTGAACAGGCGCTAATTGGGCACCTCCGTGAGACAATCCGGCGACGCGGTCCGGTCACCTTCGCGTGGTTCATGGAGCAGACATTGTATCACCCGGAGCACGGATATTACGGCTCCGGTCGGGCGGCGATCGGACGCGGCGGCGACTACTTCACCAGCGTGAGTGTGGGGCCGCTCTTCGGAAGGTTGCTGGCCGCGCAATTTGCGGAAATGTGGGTGCTGCTGGGACGGCCGCACGATTTTGCGATCATCGAACAAGGAGCGCACAGTGGAGAGCTGGCGCGCGACGTTCTTCTGGCCGCACAAAGTGATCATCCGGAGTTCTTCGGCGCGATCAGCTACGTCATCGTTGAGCCGTTTGCTCTTTGGCAGGCGCGCCAGCGATCGGTGCTAGCAGAGCTCGCGCTAAAGGCAGATTGGAGAAACACGGTCGCTGAGCTCGCGCCGTTTCGCGGCGTCCACTTCTCCAACGAGCTGATCGACGCCATGCCTTTTCATCTTGTGACGTGGACCGGCGCGGAATGGCTCGAGCGCCATGTCACTACGAATGGCGACAGCTTCACGTTCATCGATCGCCCGCTCTCGGATGGCACGCTGGAAGAGCGACTTGAGCAGGTCCCGCGATCGCTGCCGAGCGGATACGTGACGGAACTCAATCTCGCCGCCCTACAGTGGATCGAAGCGCTTGCGGAAAAGCTGACCGCAGGATGGATCCTGACCGCCGATTATGGTTACAAGCGTGAAGAATTCTACGCACCGCACCGCTCCGCCGGAACACTTCGCGCCTGCGCCAACCATCAGGGTTTACCTTCACCGCTAGCGCACGTCGGCCAGGCTGACATCACCGCGCATGTTGATTGGACGAGCCTCGCCGAACAGGCGGTGGCGCGCGGACTGACCGCCCGCGGCTTCGCGGACCAACACCATTTCCTCACCGGCCTGCTCGCCACCAAGACAGGACAAGAACTCGCCTCGTCCGCGGACGCGAAAACCACCCGCGGGCTGCACACGCTCATGCATCCGGGTTTTCTCGGGATGAAGTTTCAATTTCTGGCGCTGGCCAGAAATGTCCCGGACGAG
>JACDBM010000226.1 GCA_013694945.1 Chthoniobacterales bacterium | reverse complement strand
TGAACTCGGTCACGAATTCGCTCGCGGGATGATCCCGTAAATCCTTCAGCGCACCTTGCTGAACTACACGGCCTTCGTTCATCAGCACGATATGATCGGCCAGGTATGCGGCCTCGGCGAGATCATGGGTGACCAGGATCGCGGTCTGGTGCAGCCGCTGGAAAACGTCCTTGAGATCCTTCTGCAGAGCGGCGCGCACAAGTGGGTCCAGGGCCCCCAGCGGTTCGTCGAGTAGGAGCAGTTCGGGCGATAAAGCCAGCGCGCGCATGAGACTGACGCGTTGACGCTGGCCGCCAGAAAGCTCGACGGGATAACGACTCAAAGCGCGTGGCGGGAACCGAGTGAGCGCCGCGAGTTCCTCGAGGCGCGCGTTGGTCTCGGCGGCGGGTCGGCCGAGGTGGCGCCGCATCAACAGAACGTTGTCGCGCGCGGTAAGATGCGGGAACAAGCCGCCGTCCTGAATGACGTAGCCAATCCGGTGACGAAGCTCCGTGATGTTTTCGGCGGATATCGCCGTCCCATCGAATTCGATTCTGCCAGCATCGGGTTCGAGCAAGCGGATGAGCAGGCGGAGGAGAGTCGATTTGCCGCAGCCGCTCGGGCCGATCAGGACAGTGATCTGACCGCGCTCGAACGAGAGATCGGTCGGGCTTAGCGCAGCAGCGCCACCGTAGGTTTTGCTGACGCCGAGTAATTGAACCAGCGCGCTCACGGGCGGCTAGTCTGCCACCACGAAATGAAAGACGGCAAACAACTGCTCCGGATCAGTCCAGACGCGCGAGAGCTTGAAGCCTGCCCGTTTCGCTAAGGCCGCGAAACCTTCCTGCGTATGTTTGTAGGAATATTCTGTGACAATCATCTCGCCGTGCGCAAATCGGAACGTGCGACCGCCGAGATGCACGTGTTGGTGACCATTTGCGATGAGGTGCATCTCGATCCGGCCTGCCCCAGAGTTGTAGATTGCGCGGTGCTGCCAGCAGGAAAGATTGAAGTCTGCGCCCAGTTCGCGATTCGCGCGTTCTAAAATGTTGAGATTGAAGGCAGCGGTCACGCCGACTCTATCATTGTAGGCAGCTTCAAGCAGCTCGACGGGTTTTTGCAAATCGACGCCGATAATCAAGCCGCCGCTGTTTCCGCAAAGGCGGCAGACTCGAGCGAGAAAATTTTCCGCAAGGTGCGGCTCGAGATTTCCAATCGTCGAACCGGGAAAGTAAACGGCGACATGGTCTGGCTTTCGCGACGGTGTCGGGAGCCGCAGCGGTTGCATGTAGTCTGCGCAAACCGGCAGAACCTCGAGCGCCGGCATCGCGGTCTGAAGTGCTTCCGCGGATTCAATCAAACGCTGCTTCGAAATATCCACCGGCACATAGGCGATGGGATTCTCCAGTTCCTGGAGCAACATGCGCGTCTTGATTCCCGCTCCGGTGCCGAAGCCGACAAGTTCGGCCTTCTCTCCGATGGAGGCAGCCATCTCCGCCCCGTGCTTGCGCAGGATCTCGCTTTCCGTTCGTGTGATATAGTACTCGGGCAGTTCGCAGATTTGCTGGAACAAATCCGACCCGCGCTCATCATAGAAGAACTTGCTCGGCAGGGTTGGCGGCGTGCTCGATAGTCCCTCGATTGCTTCGGTGAGGAAGTCCGAGGCGGCGGGCTCGAGATCGAGCACGGCAACGCCGCTGGAACCATGAGTCATGCCGTATCGCGGGCGAGGCGAATACCGGTAAATTGCCAGCGCTTTTCCGGTTGGAAAAAGTTGCGGTAGGTCGGGCGAATGTGGTCGCGCGATGTGGCGCAGGAGCCACCGCGCAGGACCATTTGGTTGCACATGAATTTGCCGTTGTACTCGCCGAGCGCGCCGGGCGCGGCCCGATATCCGGGATACGGAAGATAGGAGCTGCGGGTCCATTCCCAGACGTCACCGAACATTTGTTGAAGCTGCGTGCCGTCCGCGTGCAGTGCCGCGGCGGGGTGAAAGCGGCTGCTGTCGACGAAGTTCCCGTCGATCGACAACCCCTCATTGGCGCGCTCCCATTCGAACTCAGTCGGAAGCCGGGCGCCGTCCCAATTCGCGTAAGCATCGGCTTCAAAATAACTGACGTGCGTGACAGGCTCTGATTCCTCCACCGGGCGAAAGCCGGAGAGCGTAAAATTCCACCACTGGCCATCGCGTTTGACCCAATAAAGCGGCGCCTTCCAGCGCTGCTCCTGCACCGTCGTCCAGCCTAACGAGAGCCAGATCTCAGAACGGGTATAACCGCCCGCTTCAATGAAGGCGAGGTATTCGCCGTTCGTGACGGGCCGCGTCGCAAGTGCGAATCTTCCGACCAAGGCGCGATGCCGCGGCCCTTCGTTATCGTACGAAAAGCCCGCACCGTCGAAGCCTACTTCTATCGTTGCCTCATCGAAATCGACAAAGCGCGGCGGCGCCATCTTGTGCCCGTCGCTACTGACCTGCGTCGCTTCGAACACAGGGTAGAGAGGGTTCTGCGCGAAGACATGTTTGATGTCCGTCACGAGCAATTCCTGATGCTGCTGCTCGTGATGGATGCCGAGGGTCAGCACCGGTTCGATCTCGGCGAGAAGCGCGTCGTCGGCGTCTTCCAGCAGCTTGATGAGGTAGGCGTCGATCGATTGCCGGTAGCGATACGTCTCCTCGACGGTAGGCCGCGAGATCAACCCGCGCAGGTCGCGCCGGTGCATATCGCCCGCGGCATTATAATAGGAATTGAAAAGGTAGGCGTACTGCGGGATCTCGGAGCGATAGCGGGGCGCCCAAATCTTCACGATGAAGGTTTCGAAAAACCAGGTGGTGTGCGCGAGATGCCATTTCGTAGGACTGACGTCCGGCATCGACTGCACGACGTAATCTTCTGGCTCCAGCCCACGGCAGAGGCGCACCGAGAAGTCGCGCACCTTCCGGAAACGCGCGATGAGGCCGGCGCTCGTCTCTCGCAAGGAGGGGAGCGATTGTCTCGCTCCCGGCGCCTCGACCGCAATCGTGTCTGATCTGTTCAAGAATCAGCCTTCCTGTGCCTGATCTTCCTTCGCGGCTTCGACCATCTGATCGTGTGCCGCTTCTTCCAACCCCCCCGTGACGAGCTGCTCGCCCAGCGTCTCGTCGTCATCGACGCCGGCGCGAGGCGCGCGATGGCCACTCTCCCCGGGAACTTCGTCGCGATCGCTCAGGTGATCGACCACTTCATCGGCATCGTCTGCGGTGGGAACGTTTTCCATTCCGAGCAACTCACCGCGAGCCTGTTGCCAATCGGCGTCCGTAAATTCGTCGGGATTGCGCTCATTGATGAGCGCTATCTCCTTCGCTCTTTTCTCGACCAGCTCGGGAGTTGGTGCGCCCACGCCGTCGCCATGGACAGAAATTTTGCCAGCCTGCGAGTACTCGTTCATACCTCTGATTCGCAACAGAGAAGCCGAATGTTCGCATGGCGGAGAATTAAGAAGGCGGGGAGAATGCGAGGGCCCGAGACGTCCGCTAGAGTGGATGCGGATGAGCGTTCGTGGCGACGTGATGACGTTGGAGGGTGGGGGAGAAATCGCCTACAGCGAATACGGCCATCCCGATGGCGCGCCGGTCATTTTCTGCCACGGCTGGCCAAGCTCCCGTTCCATGGCGCAACTGACACATGCAGCGGCACGAGAGCTCCGGGTGCGCGTGATCTCGCCGGATCGGCCCGGTATCAACAGCTCGTCTTTTGTACCGAACCGAACGCTCCTCCATTGGCCTTCCGTTGTTCGCCAACTCGCTGATCGGCTCGGATTGGCGACGTTCCGCATCCTCGCGGTCTCAGGTGGGGCTCCGTATGCGTATGTCACCGCGTGGGCGTTGCCTGAACGGGTGGAGGCGGCCGCGGTGATCAGCGGCGTTCCGCCGATTTCTGAACTGGAGGACCGTTCAGGATTACTGCGGCTTTACCGCTGGATGCTCGCCATCTACGGCAAGCGGCCGGAGCTGGTCAGGAGGATGTTTCACGTCGCGCGTCCCTTCGCCTCGATCAGGCCTCCGCTGCGTTTACGTCCTTTGCTCCTAAAGTTTCTTCCGCCGGGAGACGCGGATGTTCTGCGGGATGCGGCGGCGTTCGAGTCCTGTTTTGAAAGCGCGCGGCGGGCCTGGCGCGGATCGGCGCGGGGCGTGGTAACGGATGCCGAAATTTATGCGCTCCCTTGGGGATTTCCACTGGAGGAGATCGGGGTGCCGATTCGCCTCTGGCATGGAACCAGGGACCGCACGTTTGCGTTCACGTTTGCGCAAGTTCTCAGCAAGCGGCTGCCAAACTGCCGGTTACAGATTGTCGAAAATGCCGGCCACTATTCCCTCCCAATCCGACACATCAATCGTATTCTCACGGACCTTCTTTGCTGATACTGAAACAGCGAATCCGTTGCTCCAAGTAGGCCTCGGTGCCTCTACAGAAAGCTGCCGCTAAACTTTCCCGTGCGCAGGCCCCGTTCCCGCTGACACTACGCCGGGTGGAAGATTTCACGGCAGGCATCACGCACGATCAACCGACCCGGCGCCAATCGACCCTCGGTCCGGAATGGGACAAGCGCATTCATCAACTGGTGGCGGAGTGGGGGGCCGAAAAATCGCCGGAGTTGATCGAGGAGATCATCATGACCGCCCTGAAAATGGCGCGCGATCGCATGGGCACAGCGGATCTGAAGTTGATGAATCGTTCGCTGAAAGAAATGCGCTACGCCGCGAAAGTGTTCGCCGCTTACCGCGAGTTCCGTAAGGTCTGCGTCTTTGGTTCCGCGCGCACCCTGCCGAGCGCGGCCGAATATCGCGTGGCGGAAGAGTTTGGCCGCGAGATGGTGGCACAGAATTACATGGTCATCACTGGCGGCGGTGATGGGATCATGGGTGCAGCGCAGCGCGGCGCGGGACGCGAACACAGCTTCGGGCTCAACATTCGCCTGCCTTTCGAGCAACGCGCGAACGAGACGATTCACGGCGACGCGAAGCTGATCAACTTTAACTACTTCTTCACGCGCAAGCTCAACTTCGTAAAGGAGACGCATGCTCTGGCGCTTTTTCCAGGGGGTTTCGGCACGATGGATGAAGGCTTCGAGGTGCTGACGCTGATGCAGACCGGCAAAGCACGGATCATCCCCGTGGTGCTGGTGGATACTCCAAGCGGCACTTACTGGGAGACATGGAAGGAGTTTCTGACCGAACATCTCTACAAATTTGGCTTCATCGGCGCGGAAGACTTCCACCTCTTCAAAATCGTTCACACCGCCAGAGAGGCGATGCAGGAGATACTGAATTTTTATCGCGTCTATCATTCGGCACGATGGGCCGGTGAGCAGTTAGTCATCCGTCTGGCGCACTTGCTCCCAGCCGCTGCGGTCGCGGACTTGAATCAGAAGTTTGCTGACGTCGTTCGCACCGGCCACATCGTGCAGGGAACTGCACTGCGTCAGGAAAAGAATGAGCCCTCGATTTGGAACCTGCCGCGTCTCATCCTTACGCCGCATCGGCGCTCCTTCGGGCGTTTCCGGCAGCTGATCGACGCGATCAACGCGTCAGATTTGACGGCTTAGAAATTGTCTCCCGTCGTCCTTGGCTCGGGGGACCGGACGCGCTTCACGGCGACAGAGCGCCGTCGCTAACAAGATAGGAGGCGCGGCTCTAAGCCTGCGCCGCCTGTTTTTCCACGATGTAGTCGTGGATCGTATTCACGGTCCGAAGCGCTTTACCCGCGACTTCGGAGTTCGGGACGCCGACTCCGAATGTCTTTTCCATGCTGACGACCAGCTCGAGCGCATCAATGGAATCCAGGCCCAGCCCGCCGGGCCCGAACAACGGCAACTCGTCGCCGATCTGATCTGCGGTCGTTTGCAGCATCAAATTCTTCACGAGCATCTCTTTAATGCGGGTGCGGAGATTAGCTTCGGTCATGACACGACGGTCGCTTCCTCACTGGAAAACGACGGAAGAGCCGCGAAGTTGCGGCAACCTCTCAGCAACGTCAACTAGCTTGGTTGTAGTTGGGGGCTGGTGACCCGGATGTGGATGCACACGGACACGGTGTAACCGTATCGACTGCTAGACGCGGTCCGCCGCGCTGCCCGGTTCCACCCTCTGGTTCGACTCTGGCCGGACGGCACTATCGCCGGCGGCATTGTCGATCCGCGGCACGGTCGGAATGGTTGCGGGCGCAGTGCGCACCTCAGTCTTTGCGGTTTCCGTGCGCCCCGCGGAATGCAGCTCATCGCTGAACTCGTCCTTGGCCTTCTGAAACTCTTTGATGGCCTGCCCCATCCCGCGGGCAAGCTCCGGCAATTTCCTGGCCCCGAAAAGCACGAGAACGATCAACAAAATGAGGATGAGTTCCTGACCACCCACGTTCATGAAGGCGAGATAAAGCATTATAGTGAACGCAACATCAGCCTGCACGTTGTAGTTGCAAGGCAATTCACCGGGGAAGGCTGCGGGCAGGGAGAGCCAGTGGCAGGTCGGCGCGGCATTCCCCGGAAGAAAAACCTTCCGCAGTCGATGTCCGACAGACTCTTGCCCAATCTACGGAAGATAAAGCGCGCGCCGCACAGGAACCGTGAGCGTGCCCGTAACGCGCATGGAATGATTCTTCTGTAGCCGTGCGATCGCGTCGCTCACCTCCGGTGAAAAGTAACCGTTGATCGGACCGCAATAGTAGCCGTTTCGCTGGAGAGCAACCTGGAGCGCGCCCATGTAGGCCGGATCGGTGGCCAGGACACCGCGCGATTTCGAGTAGTAGAAAAGACGCCAGCTCTCGCGCCTGGCGAAATCGGTCGGATTAAGCGCGGGAGTTTGATGCAGCAGCCCCCACGAATCCCTCTGCGCCAGCGGATCGCGCGATTGAAACAGCGGAGCATCCCATCCAGAGGCCGAAGAAAGTGAAACCCCGAAAGCAGCGACGAGAACGAATAAGCCTTGCTTCATGAATCTAAAAATACCGCAACCGCCGGAGGAGAGCAATGCCCTCGATCTCTGGTCTGGCGTGATTACTCACTGGCAGGTGACTCACCTCACGTTATCTTCGTTTATGGCGATAGACCTTCAGGAGATCAGCGCAGAAGAATTGAAGTCGCGCGTCGGCCAGCTGCGGAGGTTTCTTTGACGTCGCCAAACTTCAGGACCAACTAGCGGAACTCGAGGCGCGGATGGCTGCGCCGGACTTCTGGGCGAATCGAGAACGGGCGCAGGCGGACGTGGAGGAGGTCGCGCGATTGCGATCGCTGATCAATCCTTTTCGCGAGCTCGAACGTGAGACGGAAGACTTCGAGGCCCTGCAGGACCTCGCCGCAGAAGAAACGGACGCGGCGCAACGCAGCAACGCGGAAGCTGAAATGGGCGCGGAACACGCCCGGCTCCTGCGCAAATTAGAGGAATTCGAGCTGCGGCAATTCCTTTCCGGGCCTAACGACCACTCTGCCGCGTTCGTCACTATTCACTCGGGTGCGGGCGGGACGGAGTCGTGCGATTGGGCCGATATGCTCCTGCGCATGTATCAGCGCTGGATTGAGCGAAGCGGATTCAATTCCCAAACTATCGACATCCAGACGGGCGAAGAAGTCGGGATTAAATCGGCGACCTTCCTCGTCAGCGGCGATTATGCCTACGGTTATCTGAACACCGAGCGCGGCGTGCATCGGCTGGTGCGGATCTCGCCGTTCGATTCCAATAAGCGGAGACACACTTCCTTCGCCAGCGTCGACGTCGTGCCCGAGATCGCGGACTCCGCGCCGATCGATATCAATCCTGCAGACATCGAAGTGGATACCTATCGGGCGGGCGGCAAAGGTGGGCAGAACGTAAACAAAGTCGAAACCGCCGTCCGCATTGTGCACAAACCGAGTGGTATCGTGGTCGCGTGCCAGGCGGAGCGAAGCCAGGGGCGTAACCGTGAGCTCGCAACGAAAATGTTAAAGGCGAAGCTCTACGAAATCGAGCAGGACAAAAAGCGCGCGGAGATTGATCGGCAATACGGAGAAAAGGGCGACGTCGCCTGGGGCAGTCAAATTCGCTCGTATGTATTTCAGCCGTATCAGATGGTGAAGGATCACCGCACCGGGGCGGAGACGAGCAATGTGCAAGCGGTCATGGATGGCGACATTGGCTTGTTCATCCAGGCAAAGTTACGGGGTCAGCAGGCGAAAAAGGGCGAGACCGATGACTTGTAGCGATGATCTCTGGCCTCCAATCGGCGCGGAGCTGCGGCCTGAGGGCGCCGCGGAAGACCGCGGGACCTGGGGCAGAGACCACGCTCAGGCAGAGCACACCTAGGGCACTGTAACGGATGAAACTGGCGCAGTCGTAACAGGCCCGACTCTCTCTGTTGTAGCCGGGGGCGGTGACCCCGTCATGGGTAGAAAGAGGTCCGAGGAGCCGGGTTCAGCGTCCCCGCCTACAACCGCGGATGCAGGAGAACTCACTGTTACAGCGCACTAGGGCGGTGGAGTAAGATCGTAAACATCGATCAAGCCAATCCCGGTCGCGTTCTCGAAGCCGCGCATGACAGTCGTGTAGGAGCCCGGACTCAGGTTCGCATACAACGCGGCTTCTCTCGTCTGGCTGGGCGCGAGCCTGGCAGCGCGAACTCTGCCGGCGTTTGCGTCCGCTTCCCAGTCGTCGTTCGCCAGGATCAAATTTCCGGCAGCGTCCCGCACCTCCATCGTGGGATCGGGAAGTGCATTTGCGACGTTTGCCGCAGTCAAAGACGGGCCGAGACCGCGGATGACGACCTCCTTGGGCTGGCTCCCTCCAATGATAAATCCGGCGATCATTACATTGTCGCCGGTCAGGACCTGCGCACGCGTTGAGATGTTGCCGGCACGGCCACCAGAAATGTGCAAGTCGTAGAGCTCGACCAATCCGACCCCGGTAGTGTCACCGTTGTTTCCGTCGAACGCTTTCACGATCGCGGTGTACTTCCCCGGGTTGAGGGTGCGGAGCAGGGCCGACTCGAGACTGTTGGAAGGATCCAGATGATAGCCTGCGATCGAGGCGGCGTCGGCGCTGCTTAGCCAATCATCGTTATCCCCAAGGAGCGCCCCATTGGAGTTGCGCAGCTCGAGCACCGGATCCGTTAACGGATTGTCGACTCCGCGCCCGGCCAGAGAATGACCAAGCGCCCGTAGCACGACCGTCGCGGGTTGCGATCCCTGGATGATGAAGCCGCCGATCAGAACGCGGTCGCCTGTACTGACGAAGGCGCGGGTGGATAGGTTGACGAGATTGGGCGAAGGAAAGGAATCGAGGTACGCCGGTCCGTTGTCATAAAGGCTCCGCGCGCCAGCGATGTCGTCTTGCTGGAGCGAGTACCCGTCTCCAATGGTCGAATTCATGAGCGCGACGACGCGCTGCTCCCTCTCATCCGGGTGATTCAGGCCAAGGACGTGGCCGAATTCATGAAGCGCAACGCGATGAAAATCACGCAGGTTTCCCTGCAACGGCCCGCGATACGAGTTCCAGCGTTCCGCAGAATTGAAGATGACGTCCGTTTCGGTGATGATCGAGTTGTGCGATGAGGTCAGCGTAATCGCCAGCGTTCTGGCGCCAAAAGCATCTCCGTAGACTGTGCGCGAGAAAAAGACGGAGTTGTCCGCGTCTGACTCTCCCGGCGGCAACGGCG
>JACDBM010000207.1 GCA_013694945.1 Chthoniobacterales bacterium | reverse complement strand
ATGGGCTCGGCTACATCGGCCGCAATCCCTTAGACAAAGAGAACGTTTATATCTCGACCGGCGATTCCGGGAACGGCATCACGCACGGCACCATCGCTGGTATTCTGATCCCGGACCTGATCTTGGGCCGCGAAAATGCGTGGACGACAGTTTACGATCCGGCGCGCAAAAGTCTCCGGGCGGCCGGGGACTTCGCCCTCGAAAACCTGAATGTTGCCGCGCAGTATCGGGACCTTATCACCGGAGGTGATGTCTCGTCCGCGGACCAAATTCAGGCAGGCCAGGGCGCGGTCTTACGGCACGGCTTGCGCAAGGTCGCTGCCTTTCGCGATGACGCGGGAGTCTTGCACGAGATGACGGCCGTCTGTCCGCACCTCAAGTGCATCGTGCATTGGAATGGGAACGAGAAGACGTGGGATTGCCCATGTCACGGCTCGCGCTTCGATAGCCTGGGCCATGTGATGAATGGGCCATCCGTGGCAGATCTTGCGCCGCTCAATGAGTGATTGTTCGATTTCTCGGGTTCGGAATCGGAAGTTCCAGGCGAAACAGAGGAGACGATTATGAGCACGCGCCTGAGTAGGAGTAGGAGGACGGCGAGAGGTTTTTCGTAGGGCTAGTGCGAGATGCAGATCGACACCTTTCGCGAGTATTGCCTGCGAAAAGCCGGCGTGACCGAGAGCACACCGTTTGGCGCGGATAACCTCGTCTTCAAAGTCGGCGGGAAAATGTTTGCGCTTCTGGCGCTCGATGAAATTCCTGCCGCGGCGAACCTGAAGTGCGACCCCGATCTGGCATTGGAGCTACGCGATCGTCACGAGGAAGTCCGTCCCGGATATCACATGAACAAGAGGCATTGGAACACGGTGGAGCTTGGCACAGGGCTCCCGGACGGCGACGTGCGCAAAATGATCGACCATTCCTATGAGCTGGTCGTGAAAGGTTTGCCAAAAGCGCAGCGTGCACGGCTGAGCGCGGTTTAAGGAGAGGCAATCGTCAAGTCATGGAGCGCAGCTGCACTTCGCCAATCTCCAGGTTCAACGCCTCGTGCGCGACGTCGAGGAACCGATCCGGTGGGTCAGTGAGCGCGACCCGAAGGTCGCCAACTTGAGCCCGCGGCGCTTCGATGTTTTCGCGAACGAGCAGTCGCTTCACTGCCGCGGCGCAGTTCTCCGCTGAGTCCACCAGCGTAACGGCGTCTCCAAGGAGTCTGCCGATCGCAGTCCGAAGGAGGGGGTAGTGCGTGCAGCCAAGCACCAGTGTGTCGATCCCATCGTCCATCAGCGGTTGGAGATATTCCATCAGCACTTCGTCCGTGATCCTGCTCTCAAGCCAGCCCTCTTCGATGAGTGGCACGAGTAGCGGACAGGCTCTCGCGCTTGCGCGAACACCTCGGTTTAGGTTGCAGAGCGCGCGTTCGTAAGCGCCGCTTTTGATCGTGGCGCGTGTGCCGATGACCCCAATGTGCCCGTTGCGCGTCGCATTGGTGGCGGCCTGCGCGCCTGGGGCGATAACCCCGGTGACGGTGACCGGCAATCTTTGCTCCAGTACGGAAAGCGCGAGCGCAGACGCGGTGTTGCATGCGACGACAATCGTTTTCGCGTTCTGCTCCAGCAAGAGGGACGCGATCTCCAGGCTGTAACGCTGCACCGTCGCGGGACTCTTTCCCCCGTAAGGGACGCGCGCTGTGTCACCCAGGTAATAAATAGACTCGTTAGGCAGAAGCTTGCGCAGTTCGCTCACTACGGTGAGGCCACCGATGCCGGAATCGAAAACTCCGATGGGCCTGGGATCACCGTCCATCTCTGCGGGGGCACTGTCTTTAATGGTCGTCATCATCGAAACGAGCGGTTCCTCGGCCTCCATGAGGACTGGCTAAATCCGAATGTCTCGCAACCCGCCTTCTGAAGCGTGAAAGTGGCGGCGACGTTGTGGCGTCGCAAGCCTTTAAGCGTAGAGGACCGGCAGGTTTTCGTTTTGCTTTCGATGCTCGCGCTTCGATGATTCTGCGAAATGCCTGAGCTGCCGAAGACCTATGACCCCGCGGCGGTCGAGCCGAAGTGGTATCAGCGCTGGCTCGAGCGTGGTTATTTTCATGCCGCCGCGAACTCATCGAAGCCGGCGTTCTCAATCGTCATTCCGCCGCCAAATATCACTGGTGTCCTGACGCTCGGGCACGTCCTGAACAATACGATCCAGGACATTCTCGCCCGACGCGCTCGCATGCTGGGGAACGAAGTTCTTTGGCTGCCCGGAACGGATCACGCGGGGCTCGCGACGCAGACGGCGGTCGAGAAGGCCCTGCGCAAGAATGAAAAGGTGACGCGCCATGACCT
>JACDBM010000204.1 GCA_013694945.1 Chthoniobacterales bacterium | reverse complement strand
TACAAAGAATTCCTTGCGGAACGGGAAGAGGTCCTGAAACACAAGTGGATCGAGAGCGAGAAAGCCGGGATGGATATCGGTTTTGAAAAAGCGCTCCTGGATTGGATCGTGAAGCATCGTTCCAGTTGGCGCGAAAAGCGCATGAAGGAGGCTCGCAACAACCAGACGCAAAGCTCCGGTTCGTAACCTCCGCCTCCCTTTAAAGCGATCCCGCGAGGTCGCCAAGGAAAACGGATGACTGCCCGAAATAACATTCCATCTCCCGCTCCCCACGCCGGCACTCCGGTCATGGACGCGGCTGCCATTCGTAGCGCCCTGCGCCGGGTCGCACACGAGATCATCGAGAGAAATCCTGACCTCGCGTCCGTAGTTCTGGCCGGGATTCCATCGCGCGGCGTCGAGATCGCCCAACGCCTCGCTACCTTCATTGAGGAGTTCTCGAAGCTGCGCGTCGAGACGGGGGTAATCGACGTTTCCATGCACCGCGACGATGTCGGCCAGCGCGCGGATTTGCCGATGGTGCGAACTTCGCGACTGCCCGTGCCGCTGGAGGAACGAACGGTGATCGTGGTAGACGATGTCTTCTATACCGGTCGAACTACGCGCGCGGCGATGGACGCCATCGGGACGTTCGGGCGACCCGCCCGTATCCAACTTGCGACCCTGATCGATCGCGGCCATCGCGAGCTGCCCATCAGAGCCGACTACGTCGGCAAAAACTTACCAACCGCGCCCGGCGAGCGTGTGCGGCTGCGCCTGGAAAATGTAGATGCAGAGCCGGATACCGTCTGGCTCATCAAGGAGACGCAGACGTGATGGAGGCGGCTCCGCCCCCGGTGCGATGGCAGCGCAAGGACCTGGTTGGAATCCGGGAACTCTCTCCGGAGGAGATTACATTTGTTCTCGATACGGCCGACGCCTTCAAGCAGGTCGGAACGCGGGACGTAAAAAAGGTCCCGGCGTTGCGCGGTAAAACCTTGGCGAATTTTTTTGTCGAACCCAGCACGCGAACCCGCACATCATTCGAGCTCGCGGCCACCCGCCTGAGCGCCGACGTCATCAATATTTCGGCGACAACGTCCAGCCTAACGAAAGGAGAAACGCTCAAAGACACCGCAAAAATTTTGGAAGCGAATCATGCGGACCTGATCGTGTTACGGCACAGCGCGGCCGGAGCTGCGCAATTTCTCGCGGAGCGTCTGCGCACGAGCGTGATCAACGCGGGAGATGGCGCGCACGAGCACCCGACGCAGGCGCTGCTTGATCTTTACACAATTCGGCAACGCCGCGGAGCCATTGCCGGGCTCCATGTCGCGATTGTTGGCGACATTCTCTTCAGCCGCGTCGCACGCTCCAATATATTCGGCCTGCTCAAGCTTGGCGCGCGCGTCACCTTGGTGGGCCCGAGCACGCTCGTGCCGCGCGTCTTCGAGCAACTCGGCGTGACAGTCTCTCACCGGATCGACGATGTCTTGCCCACGGTGGATGTCGTGAACCTCCTGCGGATTCAACATGAGCGTCAACGGAAAGAGTATTTCCCAGGTTTGGGCGAATACATTCGCTTGTTCGGTCTAACGAAAGCTCGCGCGCAACTCCTGCGACCCGATTGTCTCATCATGCACCCCGGTCCGATCAATCGTGGGGTGGAGATCGACAGTGATCTCGCGGACGGAGTGCAGAGCGTTATCCTCGATCAGGTCACAAACGGTCTCGCCATACGGATGGCGGTGCTTTACCTCTGCGGCGGAATTGCGGCGCGATGAAAACAATCATCCGCAATGGCCGCATCATCGATCCCGCCAACGAGCGCGATGAAGTAGGTGACTTGCTGATCGCGAACGGCGTCATCGCGACTGGCCGCGAAGACGATGGGCAAGCTGAGGTCATCGATGCGACCGGCCTGATCGTTTCGCCGGGGCTGGTTGATATGCATGTGCACCTGCGCGAACCCGGTTTTGGTTGGAAGGAAACCATGGAATCGGGAGCGCGTGCGGCGGCCGCGGGTGGCTTCACGACGATCATTTGCATGCCGAATACGTCGCCTGTGGCAGATAGCCCGGGCACGATCGCGTGGATTAAAGATCGCGCCGCGCAGGTTTCCTGCGTTCGAGTCCTGCCAACCGGCGCAATCACACAGGGCCTCGCGGGCGAAGAGCTCGCGCCAATTGGTTCGCTGGCGCAAGCGGGCGTGGTCGCGATTACTGATGATGGACACTGCGTGCAAAACAACGAGCTGATGCGTCGCGCGGTGGAGTATGCGCGCATGGTTGGCGTGCCCGTGCTCGATCATTGCCAGGATTACGATCTCGTCGGCCACGGCGTGGTGCATGAGGGCTATTGGAGCACGCTCCTCGGTTTACCCGGCTGGCCAGCCGCGGGCGAGGAAGCGATCGTCGCGCGCAACATTCTCCTCGCGGAGCTTTGCGATCACCACATCCATTGCCAGCACATCAGCTCGGCGGGAAGCGTGCGGCTCTTGCGCGAAGCGCGCGCGCGTGGCGTCAGGATCAGCGGCGAAGTTTGTCCGCATCATATTGCGCTCACGGACGCGGCAATCGAGAACTTCGACACGAACTGCAAAATGAATCCGCCACTGCGCAGTCAGGCGGATGTCGACGCGTTAATTGCCGGGATTGCGGATGGAACCCTGGAAATCCTGGCCAGCGATCACGCGCCGCACGCGAAGTTCGAGAAAGAGGTCGAGTTCGATCAAGCGCCGTTTGGGATCGTCGGTTTGGAGACGGAACTTGGATTATTTCTCGATCTTTTGGTGCACAAAACGAAAGCGATCGATCTGCCACGGTTGCTTGAGATGTTTACCACAAGGCCGGCGCAGCTCTTGAAATTGAACGCCGGCACGC